>JAABQQ010000121.1 GCA_011391405.1 Gammaproteobacteria bacterium | reverse complement strand
GAATTGCGGGCGCGCCTGGCGCGCGCGCTGGACACGCTCGGCGAACGGCAGCGCGCGGTGATCGTGCTGCATGACGTCGAGGGATACAAGCACGCGGAGATCGGCGTCCTCCTCGGAATTCCCGAAGGAACGGCGCGATCGGACTTGCACCACGCTCGGGCGCACCTGCGGCGCCAACTGAGCAATCTTCGGAGTGAGAAATGAACGTCACGCGGAACGACAACGGGCACGGCCCGGACGCGGACCCACGGGTGACCGACTTGCTGCGCAGCCATTATGCCGCGCCGCAGGACGAGACGTACTGGAACGGACTGGAAGAGCGGGTGATGATGAGCGTCACGCGCGGCATCGTGCGCATCAACGACTTGCGTCCGGCGTGGTGGAGCGGCTTCGGGGAATTCCGGTCCGCCGACATCCGCAACGCGGGGCTGATCGCAGCGACGATCGCGCTGCTCGTGGCCGGCGCCACGTTCGTGCGTGAATCGGAACGCACCGCCACGGCCCGCGCGATGGCGCAGCGGGCGGCGGCGGAATCGGCGTTGCCGCTTCCGCTCGACGACGCCACGCTGACGTCACGGGCGCGGGCGCGTCTCCCCGAGGATGCGCCGGAGCGCTACCTGCATCCTCTCGATTACTAGTCTCGAGCGATTCTTGTCTACTCCACGTCCCAAATCGCTCGCCATGATGTTCATCCTCGGTGCGTTCCTCACCGGGGGTGCGGTTGGCTTTGCCGCCGACCGCGTCGTGTCGCCGCCGCGCCCCGATGTGGTCAACGAGCGCTCGGTGGTCGATGAACTCGCCCGCGAGCTCAAGTTGTCGCCCGACCAGCGCACCGTGATCGACTCCGTCTGGGAATGGCGTCGTAGTCAGTCGCGTGAAATCATGACCACCGTCCGTCCTTCTCTCGATGCCGTGCGCGACAGCGCGCGCGTGCTGATGATGAACACCCTCGATGACACGCAGAAGTCCGCCTTCCGCGCCCTCATCGAGCGCAACCAGCGCACGGCCGATAGCACGGCACGTTCGCGAGGTGAGACCAAGTGAAGCGCAGGAATCGTGTTGGATCAACCGTCGTCGGTGCAGTCGTTCTCGGGGCGGTCTTGATGGCCGCCCCGCTTGGCGCTCAGGGATCGGGTGCCGACGACGGCGCGCGCCCGATCACCTTGCGTGAAGCCATCGAGCTGGCCACGCGGAACTCGCCAGCCGCGGTGTCGGCGCGCGGCCTCGACCGGAACGCCGCCGCGGCGCGCCGTCAGGCCGTCGGCTCGTATGTCCCGAACGTCAATCTGTCGGCGGGTACGGGGCGTACGCAGGGTACCACGATCAACAACTTCAACGGTCAGCTCACGTCGTTGTCGGGCAATCCGTGGAGCTACAACAACGGTCTCGCGCTCAACGTCGAAGTCTTCGACGGCGGACGGCGCTGGTCGGAAATCAAGCGCATCCGCGCCACGGCCGACGTGGCCGATGTGTCGGCGATCTCGGCCCGCTTCGACGCCTCACTGCAGGTGAAGCAGCAGTTCTACGCCGCACTGGCCGCGCGCGAGTCGGCCGCCGCCGCGCAGGCCCAGCTCGAGCAGGCCGAGCAGCAGCTGAAGGCGTCGACCGCCCGGTTGCTGGCCGGCGTCGCCACGAAATCCGACTCGCTGCGTTCGGCCATTCTCGTGGGCAATGCGCGCCTCGCGGTATTGACGGCCGAGAACGACCTGCGCGTGGCCAACGCGTCGCTCACACGGGTGGCCGGCTCCACGACGGCGATCACGGCCGCGCCGGACGACACGCTCGATACGCCACTGACGTTGCCGAGTGAGGACGAGCTGGCCGTGTTGGCCGGCGACGGACCCGCCGTGCGTCTGGCCACCTCCAACGTGGCCGTCGCCCGCGCCGCCAAGCGGTCGCAGAAGTCGACGTATCTGCCGACGCTGACGATGTCGTACAACTATTCGTTCAGTCAGAACGCCGGGGGCTTCGTCGGCCGCAACATGTTTCTGGTCGGCGGCAACAACGCGAGCCGTCAGACGATGAACTTCAACATCGCCTATCAGCTGTTCAACGGCTTCTCGCGTGAGTCGCAAAGCGTGCAGGCGGATGTCGCCCTCACGAATGCCGAAGCGCAGTTGCGCGACGCGCAGCTGGCGGCCCGTCAGAACCTGACCTCGTTCGTGCGCTCGCTGCAGAACGCGCAGGCGCGTGTCCAGGTGCAGATGGCCGCCATCGCCGCGTCGGAAGAAGATCTGCGCGTACAGCAGCAGCGCTACGCGCTCGGCGCGTCCACGTTGCTCGACCTGTTGACGTCGCAGACGCAGCTCAATCAGGCGCGTCAGGCGTTGATCCAGGCGCGCCTCGATGGCCGCATTGCGCGGGCGCAACTCTCATCACTCGTGGGGCGTGAAATCTGATGCGTGCTCTCCTGCCGTTTCGCGCACGTGGATTGGCCTTCCCCGCGCTGCTGGCTGGCGGACTGCTGGTCGGCTGTGGTGCCAAGAAGGAAACCGCTCCCGTGGTCGGAACGGTGGCCGTGGATCGACGCACGATCGTGGTGGACGCGCAGGCCACTGGCGCGGTCGAGCCGATCAACGTGATCGAGGTCAAGTCGAAGGCGTCGGGGCAGATCACCCGCATGCCGGTGGAAACCGGCTCGCAGGTGAAAGCGGGCGATCTGCTGGTGCAGGTCGACACCCGGGACGTGAAGAACCAGTACGATCAGGCGGCGGCCGATCTGCGCAGCGCGCGGGCCAGCCTCGAAGTGGCCCAGTCGCAGAAGAATCGCTCGGACGAGCTGTACAAGACGCGTATCATCACGACGCAGGAATTCGAAGCCGCCCAGCTGGCGCTCACGCAGGCGCAGGGCGCGATCGTGCGCGCGACGACCAACGTCGATCTCGCCAAGCAGCGCCTCGAGGACGCGACCGTCATCGCGCCGGTGAACGGCACGATCATCGACAAGCCGGTGTCGTTGGGGCAGGTGATCGCCTCGGCCACGGGATCGGTGTCGGGCGGCACCACGCTGCTGAAGATGGCCGACCTCACCAAGGTGCGCGTGCGCGCCCTCGTGAACGAAACGGATATCGGCAAGGTGCAGCCCG
>JAABQQ010000120.1 GCA_011391405.1 Gammaproteobacteria bacterium | reverse complement strand
CGGTTCGACGAGGCGTCGGCGGAGTCGGACCTTGACGACGAACGAAGCGAGGACAGACTGGTCGTTCATCCCGTTGGAGCAGAAGAATGCAACCACTCTCACTGACGCTGAAAGGCTTCCGGGGCATCCGCGACGGCCTCGGGCGCGATGCGCTGACCCTGGACTTCGAGCGGCTGGCCGACGGTGCCGAGCTGGTCGCCATCGCCGGTGCCAACGGTCGCGGCAAGACCACCGTGATGGACAACATGCACCCGTACCTGACGATGCCGTCGCGAGCGGCCGCAGCGGGCCCCGGCGGCTTCTCGTACTACGACCATGTTTGCCTGCCCGAGAGCGAGAAGGACCTGACCTGGGCACACGCCGGCCGCAGCTACCGCTCTCAGGTCGTCGTCCGCACCAACGGCCGACGCAAGACCGAGGCGTTCCTGTTCGGGCTCGACCAGGAGGGTGGGTGGAGTCCGGTCGTGCTGGACGATGGCACCGTGTCCGACGGCAAGGTGGACACCTATTCCCGTTGTGTCGAGGCCATCTGCGGCAGCGCCGACACGTTCTTCACATCCGTGTTCTCGGCGCAGGGCAAGCGGCAGTTGAGCGCCTACCGCAACGGCGAGATCAAGACCTTGCTGGCCGACCTGCTGGGGCAGGAAGCGATCCGGGCCCAGGGGCTGCGGGCAGCGGAGACAGCGCGCCTGTTCAAGGCCAGCCTCGGCGCGATGCGACAGGAGTTGACCGGCGTGGACGAAGAGGGGCTGCGCATTGCGAACGAGCGGGGCCGGTTGCAGGGAGCCGAGGACCGCGTGGTCCGGTGCCTCACGGAGCGACAGGCGGCGCAGGCAACCCTTGAAGTCGCGCGACAGCAGCAGGCGCAACTGCTGGCCGAGCAGGACCAGTCGCGAAGCACCGAAGCGCGCCGCTCGCAGTTGCAGGGCGAGTGTGTTGCCGCCAACCAGTCCAGCATCCAGGCCATCGAGGCGCTCAAGGCGCAGGACCGGGGCGAGCAGCAGCGGCTGGTTCGCCTGCAGCAGCGTGTTACGCACCGCACTTCGCAGGAGCGCACCCGCTGGAGCGCGTTGCAGGATCGCCGATACAAGTGTCTCGACGCCCTGAAGCAGTCGCAGGCCGTGCGTTGTGCCGAGATGCGCCTGCCTCTGGCCGAGATGGTCCTCGCGGAGCGGGCGGCAAGGGCGACTACCTGGCGCCGGCAGGTCCAGTGCCTGACCGAGTGCCAGGGCGCCATTCGCACGGCCGAGCAGAAGCTCTCTGCAACCCTGCGCGAGGCGGGACAGGCGGCGATCAGGGCGGACGACCTGGCGCGTCGCTTCGGTCTGACGAATGCCGTGCCCTGCGCCGGCACCGACCTGCAGGGGCAATGCCAACTGCTGGGCGATGCGCGGGAGGCCAGTACCTTGATCCCGAGCGCCCAGGGCGCGATTGCCCGGCTGGCGCGCGAGAAGGCATCGATCGAAGTGGAATTGTCGACGCTGCGGTCGCAACGGGACGCGCTGTCCGACGCGCCAACGACCCTGTCACGGGTTGAAGTCGAATGTGACCGCACTCGCGCACGGGTCACACGGCTCGCGCAATGGTCGGCCAAGTCCGCCGAGATTACGCAGGCCCGTGCGGCCCTGACCGAGATCGACCAGGAACTCGCTGCGGCTGCATCGCCCGGTGACCCCGATGGGCGACCCGTGGAGACGACCGAGGAACAGGCGGAGCGCCACCAGATCGACGCCACGCGGCAGGAGCTTGCCAACCAGATCGAACAGCAGTCGCACCAACTTCGCGCCACGCTGGACCGACTGCATGCGGCGCTGGGCGCCATGCCCGCTGCCTTTGATGCGCAGCGACTGACCGAAGCGAAGTCGGCCATGGACCAGGCGGCGCGTGCGGCGGTTGCAGCCGAAAGGACTCACCTGGACGCGGTGCGGGATGCCGAGGCGCTGGCGGGCTTGACGCTGCAGGCCGCGGCCGTGGCAACGCGACAAGCCCGGGCGGCGGGCCGCATCACCCGTGTCGAAACCGAGCTGAGCAACTGGAACCTGTTTGCCCGGTGCATGAGCAACGACGGGCTGATCGCACTGGCCATCGACGACGCGGGCCCGACCTTGTCGGGGTTGGCCAACGACCTGCTGCTGGCCTGCTACGGCACCCGCTTCACGGTCTCAATCCTGACCTTGCTGGAGACCGGCAAGGGCGACCAGAAGGAGGGCTTCGACATCGTCGTGTATGACGGCGAGTCCGGCGAGAGCAAGAGCGTCGGCCTGATGAGCGGCGGCGAGCGGGTCTGGCTGAACGAGTGCCTGATCCGGGCGGTGGCGCTGTACCTCGCGCAGCACACCGGGCGGCAGTACGACACGCTGTTTTCCGACGAGGCCGATGGACCGCTCGATCCCGAGCGCAAGCGCATGTTCATGGTGATGAAGCGCGAGGTGCTGAAGCTCGGTGGTTATGCCCGCGAGTTCTTCGTGTCGCAGACGCCGGAGTTGACGGCCATGGCCGACGCGGTGATCGACCTGGAGGTGTTTGCAGCCGCGGGTGAGCACAGGGCGGCGGCATAGGACATTGCGCGGAAGCGGCTCGGGCGTGAAATGCCGAGCGTCGGCTTACTGAAGCGACTAGGAAAGTTCCTTCCCGGCCAGATGCGGTCCTACATAGAGAACGCACCAAGCCGACATTCACGGTTGTGTTGAACACGCACGGTCGAGTGAACGCCGTTTGCGCTTCTTCCCGGCTCAGCGGGCGTCGAGTTGCGCACCGAGGCGCCGAAGCAGCAAGGCGTGCGCCCAGTCCATGAAGGCCTGTACCCTCGCGGCCCGCTTGCGCAGGGTGGGCGTCACCAGATGCAGCGGAAGCGACGGGCATTGCCACCCGGGCAGCACACGCACCAGGGCGCCGCTGGTCAGGTAGTGGCTGGCGACGAACTCCGCAAGCACGATGACGCCCATCCCGTCCAGGCCCGCGCTCAACGCGGCTGCGCTGTCGGTCGTGACAAAGCGCGCCGGCACGTCGATCTCCAGCTTGCGGCCGTCGCGCATCAAGGTCACGGGCCGCACCTTTCCGGTGGACGCAAGCACGAACCCGATCTGGTGGTGGCGTGCCACGTCCTCGGCCGCTTCGGGCAACCC
>JAABQQ010000119.1 GCA_011391405.1 Gammaproteobacteria bacterium | reverse complement strand
AACGGCTGCGGCTGCGTATCGTCCGTGAGGAACGTGGACAGCAGGGCTTCGAGGCGCACCGGGATGCCTGGCGCCTGGCTCGCGGCGAGGTCGCGTCCAGTCGGCCCCGACGGTCGAGTGATGCCTTCGTCGACCCGTTCGAGCAGATACGGGAAGAATGGATTGGACGACAGGCGCGTCAGGAAATCCTGATCGACGACCAGGGCGCCACGCTCGCCGCGCGCGCCCATCGTGCCAAGACTGAAGCCGAATTCGGGCCGCGGCGTCGGATCGGGCTGGAGCCCGTAGAGCGGATCGTCCATCGGAATCGGGATCGCCAGGTGTGACAGCGAAAAGATCCCGGGTGGATAGGGCAAGTTCAGTGCGCGGTCCACTGCCAGCAACTGGCCTGGAGCAATGCTGCGCTCTATGGTGGCATCGCTGTTGTCGGTCGCGTTCATGATTGACGTGAAGCGATACGGCTGCGGAGTCGTCGGCGTCAAACGATCGAGCGCGACGTAGGCGACGGGTCGCAACAGCGGACCGAATTTCACGGTCCGGTTCACGTCGAAAAGAACGATCTCACTGCCATTATCAGGCAGCAGCGAATATAGCGCCGTCAGGATCGCCGGCGTGCTGACGGTGAAATCGATGACTGACTGGAAGGTCAGCACCGGCGGCAGGCTGCCGAGCTGGTCGGCACGGGCGAGGCGCTGGATCTGGCTTTGCAGTGCATCGGTCAGGCGATAGGACTGGCGCGCGCCATTCACCGGGAACGAGTTGTACTTGAAGGGATTGAACTCCGGAACGACGCTGAGCCATGCCGCGTTAGCGAACGGCGGCAGCACCGCGGGGAGGGCGGCCAGACCGGCAAAGCGCGCAAAGCGCGTGATCCCGATCATCGGCGTGACCAGTACAAGGCGATCGGCGCGGAGAAGTTTCGGATCCTCGATCGCGTCGAGCTCATATTTCATGGCAAGCGCGCCGCCGTTCGAAAAACCGACCAGGTGCAAGGGACCGGGAGCGGGAACACGTCGGCGTGCCTCGCGAACCGCAAGTCGCGTGGCCGCCATCCAGTCTTCCCAGCGCACATTGCTCAGGCCTCCCGGCACCGTGCCGTGCCCCGGCAGGCGGACGCCGATCGCGACGAAGCCACGATCACGATAAAGCGTCGCAATGTGCCGCAGGCTGTAGGGGGAGTCGGTCAGCCCGTGCAGCAGCACCACGGCCCCGATCGGCCGCCCGTCGGGTTCCATGACATACGATCGGTTCCAGTCCTGGGCGAAGTGAGCCGGATAGACCGGGCTGTCCTCGAAGTAACGGTTGATCGGCACGCGCTCGTCCGGATCGAGCTTCTGGCTGACTTCAGCGCGAACGCTTTCGAAGATTTGTCCTTCCCGTGCGAGATAGCGAGGCCAGTCGGCCGCGTCGAGCTCACTCGGGCGCAGTTCGGCCGGCACGAAGGTGTGCCAGGGATGCAGTGGCGGCCCGCTGAAGGCCCGATATGAGCGCAACGCGAACAGGGCCGCGCCGACAACGACGATCCCGATCAACAGCCACTTCAGAACCCTTGGTAGACCCATCTGCATTGTTTCCCTGAAACGACCCAAGCCGCAGAGTTGAGTATAGGCCGGACGAGACCCCAGGCCGCTGGGCTGGCTTCACACCCCGCAGCGGCAACGACTGCCTGATCGCCTGCTGTGCGATCGAGGCCGACGAACCGCTGTTGCATGAGGATCGCGACTTTCGCTCGATCGCGGAGGTTGAACCGGCCCTGGTGCTGGTCGGCTAGAATCCAGCCAATGAGCGGCACGCAGGACCCGCAACTCTCACGCGGTGCGCTGGTCGCGCTGGTCGTCGGCTCGATGGTCGGCGCGGGCATCTTCACCCTGCCAGCCGCGTTCGGCCGCACCACCGGCGTGCTCGGCGCGCTCATCGCATGGTGCATCGCCGGTACCGGCATGCTGATGCTCGCGTTCGTGTTCCAGACACTGTCGCGGCGGCGGCCCGACCTCGACGCCGGCATCTACGCGTACGCGAAGGCTGGCTTCGGTAGCTACCTGGGGTTCGTCTCGGCCTTCGGCTACTGGATCGCCTGCTGCCTGGCCGACGTCGCGTGCCTGATCCTGATCAAGGCCACGCTGGGACAGTTCTTCCCGGTGTTCGGCGACGGCACGACCGCCGTGGCGATCGTGTCGGCGTCGGTGATGGTGTGGGGCGTCCACATCCTGGTGCTGCGCGGTGTCCGCGAAGCCGCGGCGCTCAACACCATCGCCACGGTCGCCAAGATGGTGCCCATCGTCATCTTCATCGTGGTCGTGATCGCGGGCTTCCAGGCCGACGTCTTCGCGCTGAATTTCTGGGGCGCCGCCGAGCACAGCCTGTCGAGCGTGGCGAGCCAGGTGCGCAACACGATGCTGGTCACCGTGTTCGTCTTCGTGGGCATCGAAGGCGCGAGCGTCTATTCGCGCTACGCGAAGGACCGCAACGACGTGGGCGTCGCCACTGTCCTGGGTTTTCTCGGCGTGCTGTGCCTGCTCGTCCTGGTCACGGTGTTCTCCTACGGCATCCTGCTGCGCGAGGACCTCGCGGCGCTCGCGAATCCGTCGATGGCCGGCGTGATGGAATCGATCGTCGGGCACTGGGGCCGGGTCTTCATCAGCATCGGCCTGTTGATCTCGATCCTCGGCAACTACCTGTCGTGGTCGCTGCTCGCTGCCGAGGTCCTGCATTCCGCCGGCAAGAGCAACACGATGCCGGCGTTCCTCGCGCGGGAGAATCGTAACGGTGTGCCATCGGCTGCCCTGTGGCTGACCAACATCGTGATCCAGGCCTTCCTGCTGGTCACGTGGTTCGCCGAGTCCGCGTTCACCATCGCATTGAAGATGACCAGCGCGATGACGCTCGTGCCCTACCTGCTGGTCGCTGCGTTCGGCTGCAAGCTGGCGTGGACCGGCGAAACCTACGACCTTGCCGGGCACGACCGCCGCCTCGACGGGGTGCGCAGCGCCATCGCCACGGTCTATGCGGCCGGCATGCTCTACGCCGGCGGCGCCAAGTTCCTGCTGCTGTCGGCGCTGCTGTACGCGCCCGGCACCTGGCTCTATTACTACGCGCGGCGTGAACAGCAGCAGCGATTGTTCTCCGCGGCCG
>JAABQQ010000118.1 GCA_011391405.1 Gammaproteobacteria bacterium | reverse complement strand
AGGGCGCTTGTTCTTCGTCAATGCGCAGAACGTGGGCGAGCAGATCAACGCGCTGGTGCAGCAGTACCAGCCGCACGTGCTGGCGCTCGACATGAGTCGCGTGCCCGATATCGAATATTCGGCGTTGCAGGCGCTGATGGAAGGCGAGAAGCGCCTCACCGAGCGTGGCATCGTCGTCTGGCTGGCAGCGCTGAACCCCGGTGTGCTGGAGGTTGCGCGACATGCGGGTCTCGAGCAGCGGCTCGGCCGCGAGCGGCTGCTGTTCAACGCCCGCGCGGCAATCGAGCGCTACCAGGCACTGCTGGCGGAAGAGTCCTGAGCAGACGCTTGCTGCTAGCCGGCAATGCATCGGCAACGCCGCGCGTCGAGCCAGCTGTCGTCTCTCTCTCTGTCACAGGTTGGCCGCGAAGTCTTCTGCCGAAACCTCAGCCTGGCGCAGGACCCCTGCGAGGGTGCCGACTTTCAGTTCTGCATGGAGCGGTACAACACAACCCTTGCCGCCTAGGCGCATGACCACGTGACTGCCGCTTTGCCGGGTCCTTTCGAAGCCAAGGCGCTGGAGGGCGCGGATGGCCTCGGCGCCAGACACCGGCGGCAGTTTAGGCATGCAGCGGTTCGGGCAGCGAGAACATGGTCACGAGCGGATGACCCACCACAGCCTGCGGAAACTCGTCAAGATACAACGCGGTCGCTTCCTTCAGGTTTGCGATGGCCTCCTCGATCGTCTTACCTTGAGTCGTGGTTCCGGTCTCTGGATTCATGGCGACAAAGCCGCCTTCTTCGGCGGGTGTCAGCACGGCGGTCAGTTGCATGGTGGGTTCTGCCTTGAAGGCTGGGGGACGTTTTTTATTGTCTCGCAAGCGGTACGAGCGTGGGACCGAGGTTTTCAGCGCTTTCAGCCGGCCGCGCTGATCGTTCGTCTGACTTCCGAGGGTCGGGCTGCGGGTTGGCAGCAAAGTAGCGAGATGCCGCCGAGTCGTGGCAAGCGCGCTCGATCTTGCGGCTTAAGTGCACCCTTGTGGCGCAGCCAGAAGAAGCAAGCCCGACAGGGTCCCAGGGTGCCGTTGGAAGTTGCTGACCGCGTCGGCCTGTTGCGGCTCGAACTGTTGATCGCCGTGGTCGACGCCCTGGGGCGTGCTCGCGGTGAGCATCTGATGCTTCGCCCCGGAAGCCCTGGGATCGGATCTCCATCCCTTGTCGGTGCAAGGTGCATCCGTATGATTCGGCAACATGCCCACGATCGATGAAGCGCGGCGCCCCGCCGACAGCCTCCAGCAGCGTCTCGACTTCGAGACGCTGATCGCCGAACTCTCGTCCAGGTTCATCCACCTGCATGCGGGCGAGGTGGACCGCGAGATCGAGGACGCGCTGTGCCGTCTCTGCGAGCCTCTCGGTATCGACCTTGCGGTTCTTTGGCAATGGTCGCAGGTCGCCCCCGACGTCATCGCGCCCACGCACCTTTACTACGCGCTCGAAGGTGCGCGACCTTCCGAGCCGATGCGGCAGGATCAATACCCCTGGACGCGGCTGCAACTGCTGGCGGGCCGCCTCATCGTCGTCTCGTCACCCGAGGCGTTGCCAGTCGAAGCCGCCATCGATCGCGAAACCTGCCGATCGTTCGGCATCAAGTCGGCCATCGCCCTCCCGCTCGCGGTCGGCGGCGAAGCGCCGATAGGCGCACTGGGGCTGAACAGCCTGCGAGCACAACGCGACTGGCCGGACGCGCTGGTGAAACGGCTGCAGCTGGTCGCGCAGGTCTTCGCCCACGCACTGGCCCGCCAGCGCCAGGAACAAAGGCTGCTGCAGAGCGAGGCGCGCCTGGCGGCTGGAGCCGATCTTGCCGGTCTGGCCTTCTACGAGGTGGACTTCGAGCAAGGCGTGGCCCACGTCGACGACCGCTTGCGCGACCTGTGCGGCATTCCGGCTGATCGGTCGCGGGGTCTGCAGGCGCTCGATTTCTGGATGCAGCAGATTCATCCGGACGACCGCGAGCGCATCCTGGACCTGCGCCGGCAACTTCACGACGGGCGGCTGGAGCGCCTCTCCGTGGAATATCGCTTCCCGCATCCGACTCGTGGAGAAAGGTGGATCCATCACGTGGGCCGCGTCGCCCGGCGTGACGCCAGCGGACGCACGCTCAGGTCGTTTGGTGTCCTGCGCGACATCACCGAGGCCAAGCGGGCCGTGCAGGCATTGCACGACCTGAGCCGGCGCCTGATCCGCGCCCACGAGGACGAACGCGCCCTGCTCGCGCGCGAGCTGCACGACGACGTGACGCAGCGGCTGGCCGTGTTGGCCATCGACGTCGGCCGCGCCGAACTCGCCGCGGCGGAAGGTGCGCAGGCCGACGCGATGCGCTCGGTCCGCGCCGAGCTGGTGCGGCTGAGCGAGGACATCCACTCGCTGGCCTACCAGCTGCACCCGTCGGTGCTCGAGGAACTCGGCCTGGTCGAGGCGCTGCGGGCGGAGTGCGAACGCCGTGGCCGCCAGGGCAGGCTCACCCTGGCTCTGGATCTCGAATCCCTGCCATCGGTGGTCGGCAAGGAAGCGGAACTGTGTCTGTTCCGCGTGGCGCAGGAGGCGCTGACCAATGTCGCCCGCCACGCGGGTACGAACGCTGCGAGTGTGACGCTGCGACATGCGGACGGCGGCCTGCTGCTGGCCGTCCGCGACAACGGCGTGGGTTTCGATCCGGCGAGTCCACGAGAAGGTCGCAGGCTTGGCCTGGCGAGCATGCGCGAACGCGTGCACCTGGTGAACGGCACGCTCGACATCGAAACGGCGCCCGACCGCGGCACGACGCTCGTCGCCTGGGTTCCTGCGCAGGCCGGCGGGGCAGGGGCCCCATGAACGACCCAAGACGCCCGCGCGTGCTGCTCGCCGACGACCACCTGATGGTGGCCGAGGCGCTGAAGAGCCTGCTCGCGCCCGAGTTTGACCTGGTCGGCGTGGTGGAAGACGGGCGCGCGCTCGTCGAAGCGGCCGGCGCGCTGCAGCCGGACGTCGTCGTCGCCGACATCACCATGCCCCACCTCAATGGCATCGACGCGCTGGTGCAGCTGAGACAGCGCGGTGATCGCGTGCCCGTCGTGTTTCTCACCATGCACCGGGACGCCAGCTTCGCGCGCCGCGCCCTCGACGCCGGCGCTTCGGGCTTCGTGCTCAAGCACTCGGCGCCGGCC
>JAABQQ010000117.1 GCA_011391405.1 Gammaproteobacteria bacterium | reverse complement strand
ATCACTGGCTGGCCTGCGCCTGCCGATCGAAAGCCACTTGTTGCAGGCATTCGTGTCGGAGGGACTCAAGCCGCTGGTGCCGTGCGTGATCACGTTCGGTGCCGGCCACTTCTACATCAGCCAGTCCGACAAGGGCGGCCTCGTGTTCGGCGGCAGCCTTGACATGTACAACTCGTACGCGCAGCGCGGCAACCTGCCGCTGGTCGAGGAAGTCTGCGAAGAAGGCGTGGCGTTATTCCCGTGCCTCAGTCGCGTGCGGATGCTGCGCTCCTGGGGCGGCATCATGGACATGTCGATGGACGGCTCGCCGATCATCGACCGCACGGCCGTCGACGGTCTCTATCTCAATGCGGGCTGGTGCTACGGCGGCTTCAAGGCTACGCCGGCTTCCGGCTGGTGCTTCGCGCACCTGCTCGCCACCGACCAGCCCCACGAGGTCGCCCGGGCCTATCGGCTCGACCGCTTTGCCACCGGCCGGCTGATCGACGAGAACGGCTCGGGCGCGCACCCCAACCGACACTGAATCATGCGTATCCCCTGCCCCCACTGCGGTCCCCGCACCCACGAAGAATTCACGTACTACGGTGACGCGACCGTGCGTCGTCCGTCAGCGACCGGTCCCGACGCAGAAGCTGCGTTCTACGACTACGTGTACACCCGCGACAATCCCTTCGGCCTGCACCGCGAGCTCTGGTTCCACCAGGGCGGCTGCCACGAGTGGCTGGTCGTCGAGCGCGACACGCGCAACCACGACATCAAGGGCGCCGTGCCCGCACGGGATGCCTTCACCGCCGGAGAGTCGAAGTGAGTTCGCGCCTTGCGCAGGGCGGCGCGCTCAATCGGCAGCAGGTCTGTCGTTTCGCGTTCGACGGCGTCGAGTACAGCGGCTACGCGGGCGACTCGCTCGCATCCGCGTTGCTGGCCAACGACGTACGGCTGGTCGGCCGGTCGTTCAAGTACCACAGGCCACGTGGCATTCTGAGCGCCGGGTCTGAGGAGCCGAACGCCCTCGTCGAGCTGCGCAGCGGCGCTCGTCGTGAACCCAACACGCGGGCGACGGACATCGAGTTATATGACGGCCTCGAAGCGACCAGCCAGAACCGCTGGCCGTCGCTGCGGTTCGACGTCCAGGCGATCAACGGGCTGTTCTCGCCGCTGTTCGTCGCTGGTTTCTACTACAAGACCTTCATGTGGCCCGCCTCCTTCTGGGAGAAGGTCTACGAGCCGCTGATCCGGCGCGCCGCCGGCCTTGGCAGAGCCGCGCTCGAAGCCGATCCGGACCACTACGAGAAGAGCTGGGCGCATTGCGACGTGCTGGTGATTGGCGCCGGCCCCGCAGGCCTGGCCGCTGCGCTGACGGCAGCACGAACCGGCGCGCGAGTGATTCTCGCCGACGAGAATTTTGTGCTCGGTGGCCGTTGCCTCGCGGAACGCCGCACGATCGACGGGCAGCCTGCCGCAGACTGGGCCGCGCAGGCAATCGCCGAACTGCGTTCGATGCCGGACGTCCGGCTGTTCCCGCGCACGACCGTATTCGGCGTCTTCGATGACGGCGTGTACGGGGCCGTCGAGCGAGTGAACGACCACCTGCCCGTCCCGCCGGAGTTCCAGCCGCGGCAGCGTGTGTGGCGCTTCATCGCGAAGCAGACAGTGCTGGCGTCCGGCTCCATTGAAAGGCCGCTCGTGTTCGGCAACAACGACCTGCCCGGGGTCATGCTGGCGGGCGCCGTGCGCACGTACGTCAATCGGTACGCGGTGCTGCCGGGCCGCCGCGCAGTCGTGTTCACCGACAACGACGACGGCTGGACCACCGCAGCGGACCTCGTCGCGGCCGGCGGGCAGGTCGCCGCAATCGTCGACTCGCGCGAACCCGTCATCGTGTCGGAACTTGCGCGCCGGCTTCCCGACATCCAGGCCATTGCCGGCGAAGTGAACGGGGCTCGCGGTGGACGCCACGTCGAGTCGGTCGAGGTCACCAGCCGTTCAGGCACGTCGCACCGTATCGATTGCGACCTCGTCGCCATGTCGGGCGGCTGGTCGCCGACGCTGCACCTCACCTCGCACAAGGCCAACCGGCCGCGCTGGGACGAGGAACGTTCGATCTTCGTTCCCGATATGCTGCCAACAGGCATGCGGGTGGCCGGCGCCGCCAACGGCGACATGACGCTGGGCGAAGCACTGGTGACTGGATTCCGGCAGGGTTTGACAGCCGCGGCCACCTGCGGCTTCAGCGGGTCGATGCCTGCCATGCCGCGCGTTACCGAAGAGTCGGCACGTCGCGTCCCGCTCTGGCGTGTGCGCCAGGCCCGCGGCAAGTGCTTCGTCGACTTCCAGAACGACGTGACCGCCGACGACGTCGAGCTCACCGAGCACGAAGGTTACCGCTCGATCGAACACATGAAGCGATACACGACGCTCGGCATGGCCACGGACCAGGGCAAGACCTCGAACGTCACGGGAATCGCGCTGCTGGCGCAGCAGCGCTCAATCTCGATCGCGGCGACGGGTACCACAACGTTCCGGCCGCCTTATACACCGGTGGCAATGGGCGCGCTGGCCGGGCACCACCGCGGCATGAACTTCCGTCCCACCCGCTACGCACCGTCACACCGATGGGCCAGTGAGCTCGGCGCTTCGTTCATCGAGAGCGGTCCGTGGCTGCGTGCACAGTGGTTTCCCCGCTCCGGCGAAACCGGCTGGTTCGAACCCACCTGCCGCGAAGTGAAGGCCGTGCGCTCTGCCGTCGGCCTGTGCGACGTCTCCACGCTCGGCAAAATCGACGTGCAGGGGCCGGACGCGCTCAAGTTCATCGAACGGCTGTACGCCAACAATTTCGCGACGCTCGCTGTCGGCCGCACTCGCTACGGCATCATGCTGCGCGAGGACGGCTTCATGTTCGACGACGGCACGGCCGCACGCCTGGCCGAGAACCGCTACCTGATCACGACCACCACGTCGCATGCGGTGCAGGTGTACCAGCACATGCACCTGTGCCACCAGACGCTGTGGCCCGCACTCGACGTGCAGTTCGTGTCGGTCACCGACCAGTGGGCACAGTTTGCCGTGGCCGGTCCACGTTCGCGCCAGCTGCTGCAACGCGTGCTCGACCCGCGCTGCGACCTGTCCAACGAGGCATTCCCGTTCATGGCCTGCGGCGAAGTTGTGCTGCGCAACGGCGAGCCCGCCCGCCTCTTCCGCATCTCGTTCTC
>JAABQQ010000116.1 GCA_011391405.1 Gammaproteobacteria bacterium | reverse complement strand
ACCGCGGGGTCCACCACCCGGCCACCGAAGTTCAGCTCCGGCCCGATGCGCGCGCCGTGCTTCTGCACCGCGAGCACCATCTTGCGCAACTGCGGGATCAGGTCATCGTCGTACAGGCCCATCTGCAGCCCGCGGCCCTTGCCGCGCGGGTCGACATAGGTCGCCTCGGTGTACATCAGGCCGACGCCGCCGCGGGCGCGTGCCTCGAGGTAGTCGATGTAGACCTGCGTGACGCGTCCTTCCAGCGTGCAGTAGTTGCGTTCCATCGGCGAGCCGATGATGCGGTTGCGGATCTCCATCGAGCCGATCTGCCCGGGACGGAAGAGATGGGGGAATCTCACGTTGGACATCGTGCTCGTTGGCCTGCGACGCACGATCAGGCCGAGCCGTGATCCCGATCGCCGAGGCAGTGCACCAACTGGTAGGTGCTCGACGCGACACCGCGCGCTCCGTGCCACTCCATTGCCGACGCTGACAGCGCACCGGTCGCCAGGGCCTCTACCTGCGACACCGCGAAACCGGTGACCAGCAGCGCCCAGTCGACGGTGGCATCCTGGCCGCGGATGCGCTGCTCGACCGTGAGGTCGGCCTGCAGGCCGGCGCGCAGCAGCATTGTGCTGACCAACCCCGTCTGCGCCGGCAGCGCGGGCATCACCTCCGCAGCCAGCCAGTCGCACAGCAATGCCTGGCTGTCGGCCTCGACGCCAAAGCGCAGCAGCAGGCCGAAGCCGCCCAGGCCGTGGCCGGCACGGGCCACGATCTCGCACAGACCGCGTCGCATGCCGCGGTACGAGGGCATCATCTTCGCGGTCCAGGGGCTCGGATGGTTCAACCGGTCCATGTAGGCCGGTGACGACAACACGCCGAGTGTGCCGACCTCGTACATCACGAATTAGGCCGGCCCGCTGGCCAGCGCCCGCCAGCGCGAGCCGCGCAGGAAGCCCGGGATCGAAAGTCGCTCGGGCAGGTGCTCGTGCGAGTGCCAGTCGTCGTGCTCGACTTGCACCTCCGCCGCCACGTCGAACGACAGCAGCATCGCGGCCCTGGGCAGACCGTCGTTGTTCACTGGGCAGGAGGGTCCTGTTGCGAGACCAGACGCCTTGCCGCAACTGCCGCGTCAGCCCTTGTACCCGAGCAGCCGCGGCAGGAAGAGGACCAGGTCGGGGACCAGTGTGATCAAGGCCAGCGCACCGAGCATGGCGTAGAGGAACGGCACTGCCTCGCGAACGATGTCGCGCAACGGAACATCCGTCACTTTCGACATCATGAACAGCAGCAGGCCATACGGCGGGGTCACCAGTCCCAGCATGATGTTCATGATCGCCATCACCCCGAAGTGCACCGGATCGACCCCCAATGCCTGCGCCGTCGGCAGCAGAACCGGCAGGATGACCAGGATGATCGTCGTGCCCTCGAGGAAGCAGCCGAGGACCAGCAGCAGGAGGTTGACGACCAGCAGGAACAGCAGCGGCGACATCTCGTACGCCTTCAGGATCCCGCTCAGCGTCTTGGGGATATTCTCGACCGTGATGACGTAGTTGAAGACGAGCGCACCAGCGATCAGCATGCCGATCGATACGGTGATGCGCGCGCTGGTGCGCAGCGAGACATAGACGTCCTTCAGTCTGACGCTGCGGTAGAGGAAGGCGGAAATCAACAGCGCATAGGCGGCAGCCACCGCGGCGGCCTCGGTGGGCGTCGTGATGCCGCTGTACAGGCAGCCCAGCAGGATCACCGGCATCATCAGCGCCGGGAACGCCTCCCAGGTGACGCGCGGGAGTTCCCGCAGCGGCACCGGCGGCTCGACAGGGAAGTTGCGCCGTCTCGCCGTGAAGGCGATCAGCCCGCTCTGAACAAGGCCGATCAGCAGGCCGGGAACGACGCCGGCCAGGAACAGGTAGCCGACCGAGGTGTCCGAGATCAGCGCGTAGAGCACCAGCGGAATCGACGGCGGCATGATCGGCCCGATGACCGACGACACCGTGGTCAGCGCGGCCGCGTAGGCCGGCGGGTACCTTCCGTCCCGCGTCATCAGCGACTGCATCAGCTTGCCCGAGCTGGCGGCGTCGGCGAGCGCCGAACCCGACATGCTGGCGAAGATGATGCTCTGCACGACGTTCACGTGCGCGAGGCCGCCGCGGAAGCGCCCGACGATCGCATTGCAGAAGCGCAGCAGCCTGTCCATGATGCTGCCGGCGTTCATGAACTCTGCGGCCAGCACGAACAGCGGAATCGCGAGCAGCAGGAAGCTGGAGTACATGCCGTTGAGCAGCTGCTCGGCCGCAGTCCCCATGTCGAGGCCCGCGGCGTACAGATAAAGGATCGAGCCACCGATCATCGCGTGCCCGACCGGAAGGCCGAGCATGCTCAGGCCGACGATGGCGAAGACGGCCAGGGGGAACGGGCTGGTCAGGTTCACAGGCCGTAGCCCTTCTGGGTGATGTCGACTTCGTCGGCGGCCGCGCCACGCAGCGCGGCCCACACGGCCCACGCGTAGCGGACGATGACCGCCACCGCGAAGACGACGTAGACCGAGTACAGGATGTCGAGGCGGATCTTCAGGTACGACGAACTCTCGACCTTCATGAACGCGACGTACTTGACTGTCGCCGGCAAGGACATGGCGAACAGCACGACCGTGGCGCTCGCCACCAGGATGCCGATGACCCGCCGCGCGCGCGGGCCGACCGAGTTCGAGACGAGGTCGAAGCGGATCTCCTCGCTTTCCTTCAGCCAGAACGCCGACCCCAGCAGCACCATGTAGAGCCAGGTGATCACCGACAGCTCCGAGGACCAGCCGACGGGGAAATTGAAGAAGTAGCGGAAGACGATCTGGACGATGAACGCGACGAACATGATCCCCAGCAGGATCGACACGACGTTCTCGGCACGTCGTCGAGTCCACTCGACGACGCTTCTCACGATCGGATGCATGACTCCCCCTCCACCTTCGGCAGTCCCGGTTTGGCGAGCAGGCACCTGGAGCGACCCTGCATCCAGCCTGCGGCCCGACGGATCAACAAACTCCTGATTCCCGACGACCATGCTCGAGTCGGTAGCCGACGGGCTCTGTGCGCGCCGCGCGCGACGCTGCCCGCGCCTTTGGCGGACCGTGGGCCACGACGCTGGCGGCCCACGGGCTTGCTCCTGTGCCGCTTACTTGACCGCCAGGATCTTGTCGAGGATGCCCGGCGCCCAGGCCTTGGCCTCGTCGGAC
>JAABQQ010000115.1 GCA_011391405.1 Gammaproteobacteria bacterium | reverse complement strand
TTGATCAGGTTGACCAGCTTGTCGCGGGGCAATTCGTCTTGCTTGTTGAAGTCGATCTTGCCGGTGAGGATGCCGTCGAAGTTGTTCTGTCGATGGGCATTCGCCCGCTCGATGGAAAGCATGGCCTCGTTCAGGGCCTGGCCAAGCTGGCCCTTGGCGGTGCGAGCCACGTCGGCCCAGGCCGCGTGTTCGGGCACTGTGAAGTGGTGGTTTTGCGGGTCGCGGGCCAGCAGCAGTGCCTGGTCGCGCGGAACACCTGCCTTGACCAGAGCCTCGGTCTGGGTTCGGATTTCTTCCTCATAGCAGTCGCTGATGCGCTTGTAAAACAGCAGTGCAAAAACGTAGCCGCGGAACTCGGAATGATCGGCGTTGCCACGCAGGATGTCGGCCGCCTTGTCGAGATAGGTCTCCAGTTCGCCTTGGGTCATGCGACGCGTCGGACGGATGACGATGGGGGTGTCGAGCTTGGTGAGCAGTTCTTGCAGGTTCATAGGGTGTTTTTCATTTCGGGTAGCCGATGCGACCGGGGCATGGCCATCCCTGCTTGTTGTTGTGGGGGTTGAGCGTGGTGTCGAACTTGCCACGCTTGAAGGTCTTGCCGCACACCGTACAGGCGAAGGTGTAGCTGAGGCCAGTCTGGCCGAATGGCTTGGGGCTGGCGCGGCGCGCAGATGTCGGGCTAGAAAGGACAGATGGCCAAGCTGGCGCAAAGGCGGGAGCCGCCGAGACCGGGCGCGCTAGGGAAGGAGCGGCCAGCGGACCGGATGCCGTCAACTCAACCACATAGCGAGGCCGGAAAGCTTTCCGAGTGACGGTGGCACCGTTCACACGATCCAGCCGATAGCTTCGGGATTCGCCTGTGTCTGCCTTCACGCCGAACAAGAGCAGGTGACCGGCGCTAGTCCGGCGGACCGAGTAGGGTTCGATCGTCGGCGACGTGCGCTCGCCGTTGACCTTGGTGTAGTCCAGCTGCACGCAGAGGCGGTTGGCCGCGGCAAAGCGGATCGTCTCCAGCGATCCAGCCTCGGCGCCCCAGGCCTGAACCATCGGTGGCAAGCGCCAGGTGGTGTCCAGCGCATCGCGTCCGAACGCTCCGCCCGGCACAGCTGTGAATGTGGGCGCGGCGATGACTTCGTTCAGCCAATCGAAGACGTCCGGAAGCTCCCGCCAAAATTCGTCAAAGGGCGGGCAGGTCGGCAGTTGGTGGGCGAGCATCTGCTCCCACTCCACCTCGATGGCAACTCGCTCGGGCCGGTCTGTGAGCGCGGCATAGGTGGGCACTGCAATGCCCTTGAACTCGCATTTGCGGGCCAGCGTGCTGCGGACGACGGCGCGGTCCGGCTGCAAGTCCTGCCGGCGGTAAAGGTGCACCACGTCGTAAAGGTCGCGCGGACGCTGGCGCTCTGCCAGCGCACGCATCTTTTCGGCGAAGACTTCTTCGAACGAGTAGCTGAGGACGTGAATGCCGTCGGTTGGTCGGTCGGAATACGGGTGGTGAACCGGGCGCTGAACCGGCGTCAAAACCAGCACCTCGTCGGCAGCCAGGTCGAGCTTGATACGAGGCGGATCGCCCGCGCGGCCGAGCGGCCCGCGATAGCCGACGCGGCCTTGCGCCGACTGTGTGCCACGAGGATTTGTGAATACCTCGAACTTGCGCGCCTCGGGCGGAAGCTGTAGGCCGCAAGAGTCGTAAACCCACTCTGCAATCTCCTCGAACACCCCGACGAGGAAGCTTTCATCCAGGTGGTCGGCGTCTTGCAGCGTGAAGTCCAAGTCCTCCGAAAAGCGGTACGTCTCGAAGTAGCACTTCTTCAAGCAAGTCCCACCCTTGAACACCCAGCGTGGGCCGATGACCGGGTGGGCTGAAATGCCGGCAAGAAACCAGCCGAGGGCATAGTCCTTCTCGACCACATGGGCCTGCAGCTGCAGCTCTGCTGCCAAGGCCAGGATTTCCTGCTTGTTGATCACCGTTGCACCTCGCGTACCTCTGCTGCAGGCACCCATACGCGCCACGAAGTTACCAAGCGATCAGCAGGTAAGGCTGGGTCGAGCTTGGCGTATCCGGCTGACAGGTTCTGTCGACACAGCTCGATCAGGGCGGTTTGATCCGCGTGATGACTCTGCAGCAGAAATCCGAGCCGCTTGAAAACAGAGCCGATGCCGAGCTTTCCTGCATAGATTCCAAGCTTGGCCGCTTCCTGCGGTTGGTCATGCAAAAGGTTCGCCAACATTTCGCTAAGGTGTCGAATGCCACCTGCCAAGGTCGGGTCAGCCAGCATGTCGACAACAGTGCGCGCCGGATCTGAGACCTGCACCCGCGCGCCACCACGCCAAACCGTCTTCAGGCCGATGAAGTTTGCCGTTGCAACCGTGTGAATCTCGAAGCGGACCTTGCGCAGCACCAGCTTCCGGTTGCGCGGCCGCGTGGAGGTCATCACGCACAGCGAGCCAAAAATCTGCTCAGTGAGGCCCCAGTGTTCAGCTGCAGACCAGCCACCGATGTAGCACGGCGAGAACATCGCAGCAGCGACTGACCAAGGGTCTTCCAACGCAATGTCAGCTGATGCAGATTCCATTGGCACTGGCACGTAAGCTCCACGCCTGACACGTGCAAGCCATCCGGCGCGTGACCATGCTGCCAACCTGCGCGCAGCAGCGGCGTGCGTCATGCCAAGCGTGCTGGCAGCGACACTCGGCGTCAGCACGGAAGTGCCGTCGCGCAGAAGTTGGCTGAGCTGCTTGCGGGAATTGGCGCTAAGGCCAGAAGGCTCCATGTGCTATATGCTAAGCGAAAATACGTCACCCCCATCGACTTTATTACGGCTTGGATGTAGTTGAATATCCGATCAGTCGTTTGCTTCACTCCATGCGCGACCAGCAAATGCAAACAATGGCCTCGTGTCAGGGTTCCGCCGCAGTGCGCCCGTTCAGCGCTCCATGTCGATTGAGGGCCTGGTTTTCACAATCTCTCGCGATTGAACCGGGGTGGTCCGTTGCTTGTCCTGACGCGCTACCTCGCGTTGTATCCGTGGCCAGACCTCTTTGAAGTACGCCGTTTCGCTGATGAACTGCACGATGTGCTTGGCAAGTTCCCGGTCTTCGGGGACATCGGATGCCTGCAGCGCCTTCTTGATGCGCGCCCAGGCCTGGAATGCCCCGGAGCGGCTGCGCTCGTAATCTGCGCCTGACTTGACCTGCGGCTCGTCGGTGTGGCTCAACCGCCCTTGCTGCCGTGCCTTCACTTGCCAGATGCGTTCATCTCGCCGGT
>JAABQQ010000114.1 GCA_011391405.1 Gammaproteobacteria bacterium | reverse complement strand
TGAGCGGGCCGTCCGGCACGTGGATGCTGAGAAATTCCAGATAATCGTGGCTGGCGGTGGAGACGATGGAATACGCCCGCGCCACCAGCTTGCCTTCGCGCTTCAGCCCGATGGTGACGAATTCGCCGTTCTCGAATGAAAAATCCTGCGGGCGGCTGAGGGTGAAGCTGAAGGTTCTGTCCGACCAGGGACGCACCGATTGCACGGTCTGTTCACTGTAGGGCATGGCGAAGGATTTCCTGTTTACATGGCCCGCCCGGGGAAACCGGGCGTTGCGGAAATTTGACGGCCCCGACAGACGAGGGTTCCGCGCGCCTCAGCCATCGCGCTTCCAGGCGCTCACCGCCTCCACACGGGCCTGGAATACGGCTTCGCGCACGTGCGCCGGGTCGGCGCGGCGCGCGACTTCGCCCGCATCCACCGCGTTCACCACGCGCAGAGCCTGGCGCAGCAGGTCGGGGGCGGGAAACGGCCGCACTTCATAACCGGGACGCCCGCGAAAGTCGCATTCGCAGGCTTGCAGAAACATCTCGAAGCGCTCGGGGCGGCGAAAGGCATCGACGCGCTCCAGCAGTTCGACCAGCGTCGCCGGGCGCAGCTCGGCCGCCCGCTGGACATTGCCGTGATCGCGTGCGACGGCGACGGCGAGGTCACGGCAGTCGGCAGGCACCCGCACCCGCTCGCACAACGTGCGGACGAGTGCGACGCTCTTTTGTTCATGACCGTGATGCTTGGGCCAGAACTCGGGCGGGGTCACCCCTTTGCCAAGGTCGTGCGTCAACGCGGCGAAGCGTACCGGCAGGTCGAACCCCTGTCGTGCCGCCCAGTCGACGACCAGCATGACGTGGACGCCGGTATCGACTTCGGGATGATGCGTGGGCGGCTGCGGCACGCCGAACAGGCGGTCGATTTCGGGAAACAGCCGCGCCAGTGCGCCGCAGTTGCGCAGCACCTGGAACATCCGCGACGGCCGCGCCTCCATCAGGCCGCGCGCGACTTCCTGCCACACGCGTTCGGGCACCAGGGCGTCGACTTCGCCGTTGTCGACCATCTGCCGCATCAGCGCGAGGGTTTCCGGTGCCACGTCGAAATCGGTGAAGCGCGCGGCGAAACGGGCCACACGCAGGATTCGCACCGGGTCTTCGGCGAAGGCTTCGCTGACGTGACGGAAAGTTTTGGCCGCCAGATCACGCTGGCCGTTGTAGGGATCGATCACCACGCCGGCATCGTCCTCGGCCATCGCGTTGATGGTGAGGTCGCGGCGGTGCAGGTCCTCTTCCAGCGTGACTTCCGGCGCAGCGTAGACGGTAAAGCCCTTGTAGCCGTGGCCGGATTTGCGCTCGGTGCGCGCGAGCGCGTATTCCTCGTGGGTTTCGGGATGCAGGAAAACCGGGAAGTCCTTGCCGACCGGCTGGTAACCCTGCGCGACCATCTCGTCGGGGGTGGCACCGACCACGACGTGATCCCGATCGGCCACCGGCAGGCCGAGCAATCGATCGCGCACTGCACCGCCAACGACGTAGGATTTCATTGCAAGCGTTATCTGTGCGCGTTCTCGCGGTAGCCTTCATACCGCGCCCGCGGGGTGTCGGCACGCAGGTATTCGGGGGCGACGGCTTCGAGCGACGCCGGCTGGAAGTCGAACACCGACGGCCAGCCGTCCGCGCAGACGTTGTCGGTGCCCATGGCGTAATAGTTGTCTCGCGTCATCAATTTCTTGCCCGGCTTGAATTCCAGTGCCCAGGCCTGGAAATAGGACAACCTGTCGCACAAGGGAATGATGCTGCGCGGTTTGCCGATGACCTCGCCGACATAGCGCACCAGCTCCTGCAAGGTGTAGGCCTTGGGCCCGCACAGCTCATAGGTCTGGCCGTAGGTGGCGGGATTGTCCAGGCTGTCGGCAAAGGCCCGTGCGACGTCCTCGACATGCACCGGGGCAAAGCGGGTGCCGGCGTTGGCCAGCGGCAGCACCGGGAAGAACCTGAGCAGGCTGGCGAACATCGAGAGGAAGGAATCGCCGCGTCCGAAGATCACCGACGGCCGGAAAATGGTGATATTGAGCCCGTGGCCGTGGATAAACTTGGGGCCGTTGAGATACCAGTTCTCATGCTCGACATGCTGCATGCCAGCCTCGCGCACCAGTGCTTCGGCGATGCCCTTGGAGCGCTGGTAGGCCGAGCGCGAAGTCGGGTGTGCACCGAGCGCGCTCATGTGCAGCAGGCGATGCACGCCGGCCTCGCCGCAGGCGTGGATCACCTTGCGCGGCAGTTCGATGTGGACCTTCTGGAAATCGCCGCGGCGGGCGCTCGGCAGGTCGACGCGGCTGACCTTGCTTTCGTGCAGGATGCCAACCAGGTTGATGACGGCATCCATGCCGCGGAAGTGACGAATGAGTTCGTGCTGATCGTGCACGTCGGCCTCGACGACCTCCACTGTGGGCAGCAGGATCAGTTCCTTGGCCATTTCGCGGCGATGGCTGAGGACGCGCACCTGGAGGCCGCGTGCGGCGAGCTGGCTGACGAGATGGGTGCCGACGAAGCCGGAGCCGCCAAGGATGCAGATGCGTTCAATCTTCATGGGATGCTGTCCGGAATGTAAAGCGTGGCTGATTCTAATCGTCTGTCGGCCCGGGTTCCAGCGAGATCGCAGCATCGGGTTCCGTCACGGCCGTCGCGCTGCGCGCCGGCACGACGCCCAGCCGGTCTTTCAGCAGCACGGAAGGCTGGCCGAAGCGGGCAGCGTAATACATGGCATTGCTCATCACCTTCTTGACGTAGTCGCGCGTTTCTGCAAACGGGATCGACTCGATGTAGACCGCGGCTTCCATCGGCTGGCTATCCCGCCAGCGCTGGGCGCGCGAAGGGCCGGCATTGTAGGCGGCGGTCGCCAGCACGGGTGAACCATCGAGCGTGGTCTGCACGTGCTTCAGGTAATACGCGCCGAACTGGATATTCCTGGCCGGATCCTGCATCTCGCTCGACCGGAAACCCTTGATGCCGAGCCGCTTGGCAATCCAGCGCGCGGTAGTCGGCATGATCTGCATCAGCCCGGAGGCGCCGACGTTGGAACGCGCGACATTGATGAAGCGGCTTTCCTGCCGCATCAGGCCAAATACCCAGGCTTCGTCGATTGCGTTGTCGCGCGCAGCCTGTTGCGCCAGCTCGCGGTAAGGCGCCAGAAAACGCAATTCGAAGTCGTGCAGGTCGCGCGTGCGTTCGGCGGTGCCGATGGCGCGGTCATACCAGTCCATGCGACGCGCCAGTTCGGCAGCGGC
>JAABQQ010000113.1 GCA_011391405.1 Gammaproteobacteria bacterium | reverse complement strand
AAATGTACTTGCAGGTAGATGCGGGACAGGCCGACCAGCAGCACGGCAAGCGCCAGCAGGACGGCCCAGAATGCCCGGGTGTGCCGGGCGACGAGCAGCCACGCCAAGGCCGCGGCGGTGGCCTGCATCGCGTGCGCGCTGGGGAAGGACCAGTCGCCCGGCATGTCGAGCCAGGCCGGGAAAAGGTCGGGGCGTGGCCGCGCCACCCAGAGCTTGAAGACATGGCCGAGTGCCGATGACCCGAGCAGGGCGAGAACCAGGAAAGCCGCCTCGCGTCGCCGCCGGCTGCGCAGCAGCAGCCAAGCCACAGCCGCGGTCAGCGGCAACAGCAGCAGCATCGAGCCGAACCAGGTCACCCCCTGCATCATCGCATCAAGCCATCCGCTGCGCAGGGCATGGGCGAGTCCGAGTCCGGCGCGGTCGAACTCCCCGATGATGCATCGGCCATCGGGACAGACGGCCACCGCCCCCGCTGCCAGAACGGCCAGACTCGACAACCACAGGATCACGACCCGCCGCACGCATCCTCCCCAATTCTTCCAAAGACGCGAAGCAGGTTGATTGAGTTCCGCACTCAGGGCCGGCGCCCTGCATTCTTGCTAAGGTCTCTCAGGGCCCCAGGCCGGCGGTGTGGTTTTTCGCAGTCGACGGATGGCCAACACGACATCACGACTGGCAGCGCTCATTCGTCGTCGCCCAGTTCCGGGTCCCAGCCCTTTTCGCGCGCGCGGGCGGTGGCCCGGGCGTACAGATCCGCATGCCGTTGACGCATCTCGTCCGGCAGGCGACTCGGCAGGTTGCCGTACTGATCCCACTCGCGGTCGACCCTGTCCATCAGTTGCTGCATCTGTCCCAGCGACCAGCCGGCGCAGTCCTCGGATTCGGGAATGAAGTCGAACAGCCAGCCATCCATCACCACCCGACCCAGCTGGGTGATGCCATGACGGTCCTGGTTGAGTCCCACGTATTTGTCTGCAGCCATGTTCCGTTTATCTCGTCAGCCCTGCATACAGCATAGGCAGCTTCTCGGGCAGTCGCTGCACGTGATCGACCACCATGTAATTCTTCTGCCCGAAGATGCGCGAAACGTAATTGTCCGCACGCGGGTCGAGGCTCATGCAGTAGGTCGTCACGCCATGGCGTGCGACTTCCTCCACCGCCTTCTTGGTGTCGTAGCGTAGGTACTGCGGATCGCGTACGTCGATGTCGGCGGGCTCGCCGTCGGTAATGACGATCAGGAGCTTTTTCGCCGAGCGCTGCAGCTTCAGATGATGGCCGGCGTGGCGGATCGCCGCGCCCATGCGGGTCGACAGCTGGCCGGTCATGCCGGCGAGCTTGGCCTTGGGTACCTCGTTCCAGTGCTGATCGAAGTCCTTGAAGCGGTAGTACTCGACATCGTGGCGGCCGTCCGAGCAGAAGCCATGGATGGCAAACGGATCGCCCACCTTGCTGATCGCATCGGCCAGCAGCACGCAGGCTTGGCGCGTCAGGTCCAGCACCGAGTACTCCTGGTCCTGCACCGTTTCGTTGGTCGATTCGGACAGGTCGAGCAGCACCAGGATGGAGAAGTCACGCGTCTTCCGTACCGATCGCATCATGATGCGCGGGTCGGGCTGGTTGCCGAGGCGAATGTCGATAAAGCTGGCAATCGCCGCGTTGATGTCGATTTCGTCGCCGTCCTCCAGCTTGCGGATGCGCTGCACGCCCTGCGGCTGCATGGCGTCGAGCAGGAACTTCATGCGATGGATCTCGCGCTTGTACTTGGCAGTGATCTCGTCGATAACGTCGAGGTCGCCCAGCTTGGCGCGCTTTTCCAGCACCGTGGCCCAGGCCGGACGCTCGAGCTGGATCTGGTAGTCCCACTCCGAGTAATGGAAGGGCTCGGATACCGGCTCCTTGCCTTCCATCTCGTTGTAGCTCTTGCCCATGTCCTCGTAGGGGAAGAGCTCGGTGCTGAGCACCCAGATTTCCTCGGCATCGTCACCCGCGGTTTCGACGTCGATCTCGTTGATCATCTCCATCACGCTGACGTTCTTGCGGACCTGCTTGACGCTCTCGTAGCCAGCGCCGGCGGCCTTGTCGAAATCGAATTCCTCGAATTCCCAGAAGTAGCGGTTGTCGTCGCGGTAGGGGGCGGTGAGGATGTCGGTGCGCGGGTTGAACGGGATCCTTTTCTCGCTCAGGCTGTGCGCCAGCTGAACGCCGATGTCCCACGATACCTGGTTGTCACCAAGGCGATCCTGCACGGCGGCGAACAGCGCGCGGCCTTCTGCGATCCACGGATCGCTGTCCTGATAGCTTTCGTCCAGCAGCGCACGAGCGAGGCGGTTGAGGTAATCACCGACGCTCGCATTCATTTCCGGCGTGGCGACATGCAGCCGGCGCCAGAGTTGCTTCAGGCCGGGAAAACGCCGGATCGAGAGCGTTTCCACTCGCGCATCCTCGATCACCGAAATCACCGCCATCTGCATCGGGTTCAGCGACTCGGCCGAAATCGGCTGGCGGGTCTCGACCACATGCGCCGCACAGTGCGCCGCGGTGGCGCGGTAAAGTTCGATGCCGGGAACCGTCTCCTGACCTTCGATGGTGAAGTCATCGAAGGCGTCCGGAACATGCAGCAGGTAGTCGGCGATGTAGGGGCGGTAGCCCTCGCGCGACTCGAAATCGCCCGAGGTCGGGCGCATGAAGAAGTCGCGTGCCCACAGCGCCCGCAGATACATGTTGATGCGCCGCTGCACGTCGATCAGCAGCGTGCCCTTGCGCTCCTTCTGCAGCATGGCGAGCGATTCCTTCGACTCGAGGCCGAAGTAGCGGATCTGCTCCTCGTAGTTGGTGCGGTGCGCGTGCGCACCCCACAGCGCCCAGCGTCGCAGGCCACCCAGCGTCAGGTGCTGGAACAGCACCTCGAGCTTGTCCAGCATCGGACGTACGCCACGCGGCGCCTGCGCGATCAGCGTATTGAGGAACTGCAGGTACTTGAGGAAAAGCTCGGCGTCGCCCAAGCGATTGGCCGCCGTCGGCGCACTCGCCAGCAGCAGCTCGATCACCGCACCGGAAGTCTTGGACGCCAGCATCAGCGACGCCGTGGCCAGATCCGCCACCACGTCCTCGCCGACCTCCTTGGCCACCATCGGTGCGTTCTCGATCCAGGTCTCGACCAGCGAATCGCCACGACCCAGACCCCGTATGGCCGACACGCCCTTGAGGTAATTGTCCAGTCCACGCGGACTGAAAACCTTGGTTGCGTCGTGCCAGGTCGCGTTCAACGCGTTGCGGGTGTGATCGGAAAGATCTTCCAGCA
>JAABQQ010000112.1 GCA_011391405.1 Gammaproteobacteria bacterium | reverse complement strand
GCCTCCTGCTGATGGCGGCATTCACCGCCGCACTCGTCTGGCTCATCGCTTCCTGGGGCTGGCTCGACGTGACCAATGCCACGGCGATGACCTGGGTCGCACAAGCCGCGCTCGGCCTGATCCTGGGCGTCGGCATGTCCTGGGCGATCGTCCGGCAGAGACTGACCGGGCAAGCCTCCGTGGACGACATCGACGACAAGGATTGAAAGATGCAACCACTACGCCGGCTGATAAGCCCGATCACCGCAGCACTGCTGCTGGCGCTGGTCGCCACAGCGGCAGCACAGGACGCGAACATCAGGCAACCGGTCGCGGACCTCGAGCAGCTGCTCGCCGCCGAACCGCTGGTAATCGCGCAGGCAGAGATCAGCCGGCCCAAGGCCAAAGGCGACATCACCTTGCGGGCCGAAGTCTCCTTCGGCGGGGCACCGCCACTGCGCGTAAAGTTGCGCAAGGCTGATCCAGGCGCAGACACCTTCAACAACGTCCCGCGCTACGACCTGGCAGCTTACGCGCTGCAGAAGCTCTTCCTCGACCCTGCCGAGTACGTGGTGCCACCCACAACGCTGCGCATGGTGCCGCTGGCGGACTTCGCCAATTATTCGCCCGGTGTCGCGCGCACGTTTTCCGCCGCCGACCAGGTGCTGGCCGTTGTGCAGTATTGGCTGAACGACATCAAGGTGGTCGCCGACGTCTACAGCCCCGCGCGTTTTGCCACCGACCCGGTCTATGCGCGCCACATCGGCCAGCTGAACGTGCTCACGTATCTGATCAGGCATCGCGACTCGAATCTCGGCAACTTTCTGCTCGGCAACGCGGACGCCGGCGCGCGTGTGTTTTCGATCGACCATGGTGTCGCCTTCGCGTCGGACGACAGTGATCGCGGCGAGATGTGGAAGAATATGCGCGTCAATCGACTTCCGGCCGACACCGTCGAACGGCTGCGCCTTGTCACACCACAACTGCTGGCGGAGCGACTGGGCGTGCTCGCGCAATGGCAGCTCGATGGCCGCAGCTACGTTCCCGTGGCGAGTGGCAAGAATCTGTCGGAACACCGTGGCGTCCGCCGCACAGGCAACGATCTGCAGATGGGCCTGACCAAGTCGGAGATCCGGGACGTGCACCGACAGCTGACGAGACTGCTCGAGCGCGTCGATCGCGGCGAGATCACCGTGGTGCCCGTGGCGGCCGCAACGACAACATCGCCCTGAACCCGTGCGGCAGCAGCGCGCGTCAGCGCGTCACGCGTCTGGCCACGAACGTGCTGCGCGCCTCGAGCCCGTCGAGGTTGGAGGCGATGACGACGATTCGCAGCTCTTCTATTTCGACATCCAACGGTGCCTTGCCGACAAAAGTCTGCAACCGGACGTTGAACCGCATCCAGTGCGGCAATCGATGCCCATCCTCGCGACGGGCACGCAGGACCAGCACATCGCCCGGTTCAGCGTCGTAGAACGTTTTCGGCGAAACCGGGTGCATGAACGATTCGCCGGGCGCATAGAGCAAGTCGGGAATGGGCTCGACCGCCGCGGGCGCCACATGCATCATGCTCAGCTGCGTCTTGCGATTGTAATCGCGCCCCATCACTACCGCGAGCGCAATCCATACCAGCGCCAGCACCAGGTTGAGCCATGCAAAATCATGTGCGGCCCAGCTCAATACATTGAGCCCGATGTACATCGCGACCGCCTGGATGAGATCGCCAAAGCGGGAGAAAAACGTGTCGATCGCAGTCTTGCCCTCGTATTTCGAGTCGCGATCGACCGGCAGAAAGAGCGCCTGCCGCGTGGTGTTCATCAGTGAATAATCGATGCTGTTCTCTGAAAACTTGATCATGCGAACCAGATAGAAAAACGGAATAAAGCCGCCGAGCATCGGCCCGAACGCCAGCAGGCCATATCCCAGCGCGAGGATGACCGGCTGGAACAGGAGGGCGCCGCGCACGCCGACCAGGTGGTAAATGCGTGAAACGAGAAACAGCTGGATGACCAGACTGATCAGCGTTACCCAGAAATAGAAATTGCCGTAAAACTCGGTGATGAGCGAGCCCAGGTCGAGTGTCCCGCCGCTTTCGGCGACGCGCGCCACGGCATGGGCCTTCGCGTAGTCCGCGAGAATGTATTCTCCCGTGGTGTTGATCCAGTTGAGCAGCACCACGAACAGCGCCATGTGCAGCAGATAGCGATCGCGCAACACGAGGCCGATGCCGCCGAGCAGCCGGGGCAAAGGTCGGGAGCGATCGATTTCGATTGCGCGCGATCCCGGCGGGATGGCGGCACGTTCAGGCGTAGCAAGGAACAGCGTAGCGCCGAGTGTGCAGGTCGCGAGGATCATGAGTCCCATGGGCGTGAGCCCCGCGACCGCCACCTGCGCGAACTTGGAGCCGGCAAGCGCGCCCAGGTTGGCGCCGAGCATGATCACCACAAACAGGCGCTGGCCGCTCCTGACGTTGAACGAGTCTGCCGCGAAGGCCCACATCTGCGACACGACCAGGAGGCCGTAGATGCCGACCCAGACGAAGAACGGAAACGCGATGGGAACCTGATAGTGACTGAGCACGGCGAACAGCGGCAACGTCACCACGAAGAACACCGTGACGGCGCGCAGCAGCTGCGCACCGTGGAGGTGGTGTCGCAACCGGCCATACAGCGGCACGACGAGCATGAGCACCAGCGCCATGACCGCCACCGCGTACGCACGCGACTCGGCCGAAAACTTGGTGAGCATGAAGGCTTCGCGCAGCGCTTTCACCACCTGGTAGGACGCGAGCAGCAGGAACCCGTGCAGAAAGAACAGGAACGCGGTGCGGCCCTCGCCGGGCGCCACGCGCGTGACGAGCGACAGAAGCCGCTCGAAGCGGGTCAGGCTGGCATGGTCGAAGTTCAAGCGGTCAGCACCTCGGACGATATCGGTCTCATCCGGCGGCGCAATGATCTTCCAGAATTTGCGAGTGTCCGCATTCTTGCCTCTGCCCATCGATCCGAAAGAAGTCTGCGGCAGGCAATGTACAAGCCGGGGATAGTAAACACGCTTTTCAGCAGAAGCCAGCGAATCCCATTGCCTGATGCGACCGCACCTGCGGCATGGAGAAACGATGGTGGCCAGGGGGCGCGTCGCGCACGATCCTCACTCACGTTCCGGTCTTGCTTCCCTCGGCCTCGGTCCTGATTTCTCTTAGTTCGATCGTGAATGGGCCCGACTGCTTGTCCGAAATGAGCAGACCCATGTGCCGCACGTCGACGAAGGGCACGGGCGGCGCAGCAATGGCGCGTCCGCGGAAACTTGCCTGGAAATCGGCCGGCCGGAAACGCAATGT
>JAABQQ010000111.1 GCA_011391405.1 Gammaproteobacteria bacterium | reverse complement strand
CCAGGTCGCCCCATTGGCCGGTCAGCACCGCGATCAGTTCGGGGTCGGAGGTCAGCTCCGAGAGAACCTCCCAGGTCGTGCGCTGGAAAGTGCGGGGCAAGCGACGCCGCAGGAGCGGCCCTGCCAGGGTGGCAGCCCATGCCGGCAGCGTTCGATCCAGCGTGAACGTGCGCATGCCACGCGAGACCTCGCGCAGCAATTCGAGGTAGCGATCGATTGCAGCGGCTTCGCGCGGAAAATGCGCCAGCAGGTTGTCGCGAAATTCGGCGCTGCCCGCGACTGCATCGTAGGTCCGGTCACCGATGAAGAAGCGATCGTAGTGCGCGTCCATGGGTGCCCACGCGACCTTCCCCTGCGTCAGGAAATCCATGAGCCGGCGTGACATCGTGGCGCCACCCATGTCGCCGATGTAATGCACGCCAACGTCCCACTCGTAACCGTTGCGCTCGTAGCTGTGCGTGGCGCCGCCGGCCGTGTAGTGCTGCTCGAGCACCGCGACGCGCCAGCCGAGTTCAGACAGCAGCGCGGCCGTCGTCAGGCCGCCAATGCCGGAGCCGATGATCAGCGCGTCATAAGGCCCATTGAGCCGCGAGGGCCGATAACGGTGGCCAATGCGGAGCGTGCTGGGCTGGAGGCTCTTCTTCTTCGCAGGCGTCGTCATCGACGCATTATCGACGAGGACGCCTTCGGCAGCTCAGGGTTCTTGCGTGGGAGGCGACGACACGACGTCGTTGCCGGTCGTGGATGCGCGTCCGCTGCCTGGGCGAGGTCCCCGCTGACTGGCTGTTTCCGATGGCGTCACGCGGTGCGTTTCGGGCCGAACCCGCGCAGGTTGCTGGAGGACTGGCGCTGGAACGGGCACCGCTCGCCGTAGCGCGTTCGGCGTGACGTCATGGCCGTCGCCGTTCCTCACGCGCGGTACTTCGCCGCGATCACCGCGGTGAGGCCGAGCCGGGGGATCATCGTTGTCGTGGCCACGCGAATCGCGGTCGTGACGCTGCTGCGGCGGCCGTGCGTCGCAATGGCCATCGCGATCACTGTCGGCACACGGCACGACGACGTATCGCGGATAGGGGCTGTACGCGTAACCGTAGCCGTAGGGATACGGTCCCTGCGCGGCGTAATACGGGTTGGCATAGCCGTAAACGTTGCCGTAGCCCGGCTGGTAGCCGTTGGGGTAGCCGGTGCCATAGCCGTACCCGTAGCTCGGATAGATCTGCACGCCCGGAGCCGCGCCGCGCGGTGTCAGGTCCGGCAGGCCGAACGATTCCTGGTAAGCGCAGCCAGCCAATGCAGCGAGCGCCGCCGCGCCAACCAGGGCCGACCCTACCCGTCGCATCATCGCTGCGTTGCTCCTCGAGCAGTGGTTTCCCGTCTCGACGTTGAATAAGACCGTGTGCAAAGCGCAATCGTTCCCGCGGCCGCTATTTCGTCTCTTCGCGCTTCTGACCGCAGCAGCGATCGTAGCGCTCAAGAGATCGGGTGGCACCGCTGCCCGATCTCTTGATCTGATCCGGCTAGTCACATCTTCGTCCGTTCGGACCTCGGGTCGTACAGCGGTCGCGAGGACACGGCGCAGGGATACAGCTGTCCAGCAATTTCGACTTCCCAAGTGCCGGACGTCAGGTACGCCTCGTCCACGGTCTGCTTCGGTTCCAGGAACGCGAGGCCGACTGCGCCGCCCAAGGTATGGCCGTACGACGCGGCACGCACGTAGCCCGCGGCCTTGCCGTCGCGGCGCACGATCTCGGCGTGGAACATCTGCGGCTCCGGATCCTTGACCAGGATCGACACCAGGCGTCGCTGCAGTGGGCCCTGCGCCTTGCGCTCCAAAAGCGCTTCCTTGCCGATGAAGCCATCGGGCTTCTTCAGGTCGATGGCGAAGCCGAGGCCGGTCTCATACGGATCGTCGGTGTTATCGAGGTCATGCCCGTAGTCGCGGTAGCCTTTCTCCATGCGCAGGCTGCCGAGTGCGCGCAGCCCCGCGTGCACCACACCGAACTCCTCGCCGGCCGCCACGACCTTGTCGTACACGTGCACGGCCTGGTCCGAAGGTATGAACAGCTCGTAACCCAGTTCACCAAGATACGTGATGCGGGTGCACAGCACGCGCGCATACCCGATGTCGATCTCACACGCTGCGCGGAACGGAAAGGCCGCGTTGGACAGGTCGGCGCTGGTCAGCGATTGCAGCAACTCGCGCGAGCGCGGGCCCTGCACGTTGAGCTGACCGTAACCCGAGGTGACGTCCGTGACGAACGCGTGTGCGCCGTCCGGAATGTTGCGTTTCATCCAGGTCTCGGCGTGTCGAACCATCGTGTCGGTGACGACGACGAAGAGCTTGTCATCCGCCAGCTTGGTGACGGTCAGGTCGGCTTCGAGCTTGCCCTGCGCGTTGAGCCACTGCGTGTAGGTGATCTCGCCGACGGCGCCATCGACGTTGTTCGCCGAGATCCGGTTCAGGCAGTGGCCGGCGTCGCGACCCTGCACGATGAATTTGCCCATGAACGACATGTCCATGACGATCACGTTCTCGCGCGCTGCGCGGTGCTCGAGTTCCCACCGGTTCCACCAGGCCGGCCGGCCCCACGTGTCCGGACCGGGATCCGCAACCTCGCCCGCGCCTGCATACCAGCCGGGCGATTCCCAACCGCTGGTCTCGATGAAATACGCGCCCTGCGCCGCCAGTCGGTCGTGAAACGGCGAACGCCGTGCGCCGCGCGCGGTCTTCAGCGTGTGCGTGGGGTAGTGGCACCTGTAGACCATGCCGAGCGATTCGACCGTGCGTGAACGCCGGTATTCCGGGTTGGCCTGGAACGGCAGCACACGGTCGATGTTCATGCCGGTGACGTCGACATCGGGCAGGCCATTGATGATCCAGTGCGCCATCACGCGGCCGAGACCGCCGCCCGTCAGGATGCCGATGGAATTGAGTCCCGCTGCGACAAAGTAGCCGCGCAGTTCCGGCGCCTCGCCGACGATCGGCTTCAGGTCCGGCGTGAAGCTCTCCGGCCCGCAGAAGAACTTCTTCATGCCGACCTGGCTGGTGACGGGAACGCGCGACATGGCGGTCTCGAGATAGGGGCCCATGCGTTCCCAGTCGGGTTCGAGGTCCAGATAGGGCGTATCCGTTGGCGCGCCATCGATCTTCCACGGCGCGCACACCGGCTCGAACAGGCCGACCATCAGGCCGCCGCCTTCCTGCCGGTAATAGCCGTATGCAGACGGGTCCTCGAGTACCGGCATGTTCGGCGGCAGATCCTTGATCGCCTCCGTGATCAGGTAGTAGTGCTCGGCCGCCTGGTTCGAGATTGCCACGCCCGACATCGCACCCAGCTCGCGTGCCCACAGACCGGCGCAGTTGACGACAAAGTCGGTCTGGATGTCGCCGTACGGCGTGCGCACGCCTGTGACACGCCCGTTCTTCTGCAGCACTCCGGTTGCTGGTACGCCTTCCAGGATCTTCACGCCGCGCATGCGCGCGCCCTTGCCGAGCGCCATCGTGACGTCGACCGGGTTCACTCGCCCGTCTTCCTTCACGTAGAAGCCGGCCTCGATGTCGTCCACCTTCGCCAGCGGGAAGAGCTCCTGCACCTGACGCGGCGAGATCTCCTGTACGTCGATGCCGCAGTAGCGGTTGAACGCGGCGACGCGACGGAATTCCTCGAGGCGGTCCTTGTCGGAAGCGACTTCGATGAAGCCGATCGGCATGAATCCCGTCGCCTGTCCGGTTTCGGCTTCGAGCCGGCCATAGAGGTCACGGGTGTACTTGCGAATCTCGGTCGACGTTTCCGACGTCGATCCGTACGTGACCATGAGTCCGGCTGCATGCCAGGTAGTGCCTGCCGTGAGCTGGTGGCGCTCGAGCAGCACGACGTCCTGCCATCCCATCAACGCAAGGTGGTACGCGGTCGACGTACCGATGACGCCGCCGCCGACGATGACGACACGGGCATGCCTCGGCAGCGAGGGAGGAGTGGTCATGAGTGGATCCCGGGTGATCCGAAACCCAGGCATCCGGGTCTCGCTGATTCTGGCGCAAGGATACTCCGAACCTGACTTTTCCCGGAATTACGCCCGGAATGACACTGTTCGCTGCGCGGGACAGGCCCATCCTTTTTCGATAAGGTCCTGCAATGCAGTTTCCTCGAGCTCTGCCGGCCTGGGCGGCTATTGCGGCCAGCCTGCTGCTGGGTGCCTGCCACTCCATGGCGGAGCAGCTGGCGGCACCACCGACGGCGCATGTGGTGTCGCTCGACTCGCTGGCGATCCCTGTCAGCGCAAAGGAAAACCGCGCTGTTTCCTTCACCAACAAGCGTTCGGCGTTCTACTACACGCAGACGCACCGCAACGATCACCCCGAGCACACGTTCTTTCGCGGCTTCAACATCGCGGGTCGGCGCATCTTCAGCGATTACCGGTTGCTCGTTGCCGGGGCGGCGCTCGATCCGCAGACCGCGATGGTGATCGTGAGGCCGGATGCATTGATCCGCACCTATCCACAGGGAATCACCGAGACGCTGCGCCTGTTCGACGGGCAGGACGTGGTCGAGGTGGAAGTCAGTGGTGCCAGAGGTGACGTGACGCTGCAACTGTCGGGTGACACCGTCGCGCACGTGCAAAGCCGGCAGGGCATCGACGAATACACGGCCACACAGGAAGGGGAGTCGAGTGCCGTCGATCACATTGCCGTGGGTCGCAGCGGCAGGCGCTTTCTGATCGCAGTCGGCTCCTCGCGTGAAGCAGCCCGCACGCAATTCGACCAGGCAGTCGCGGCAGCACCGGCATGGCAGGACGCTCGGAGCGCACGACTGACAGCCGTGATCAGTGGCGACCACTACTTCTGGGGCGACGATCGCCGGCTGACAGAGGCACTGCGCTGGCTGCAGCTGACGATGGATTCGCTCGTGACCGACCAGCGCGGTGATGGCATTTACGCGGGGTTGCCGTGGTTCAACGAATACTGGGGTCGCGACAGCTTCATCTCGCTGCCCGGCGCTACGCTTGTCACGGGTCATTTCGAGGAGGCCCGCTCCATCCTGACGTCATTTGCAGAGTTCCAGGACCTCGATCGCGCATCCCGTTTCTACGGTCGCCTGCCCAATATCGTCAAACCCGGCAGCATCGATTACCACACGACGGACGGAACACCGCGCTGGGTCATCGCATTGCGCGATTACGTGCGTTACACCGGTGATCGCACGATCGTGGCCGAGCTGTATCCGAACGTGCAGGCCAGCATCGATGGTGCGCTTGCGAACTTCACCGATGCTTCCGGCTACCTCGTGCACGCAGACAACGAAACGTGGATGGACGCACGCCGCGAACCCGATAAGGTCTCGTACTCGCCACGGAGCACGCGCGCCAACGACATCCAGGCTTTGTGGTACGCGCAACTGCGGGCCGGCGCGGAATTCGCGGTTGCGCTGGGGGACAGGGAATCGGCCGCGCGCTGGTCAGCGGCCGCTGATCAGCTGCGCAAACGGTTCGCGCACGACTTCGTGGATCCGGCAAGCGGTCGCATGGCCGATCATCTCGATGCGCGCGACGTGCCGAATCTGCAGGTGCGGCCGAATGTGCTGTTCAGCCTGCACCTGCTGGACCAGCCGGCCGATGCCGCGCGCGCGGCTCGGCAAGCCTGGGAAGCCCTGGTCTATCCGTGGGGTGTTGCGACGCTCGACCAGGGCGATCCCGGCTTTCATCCGTACCACGTGGCGCCGGGGCACTATCACAAGGATGCGGCCTACCATAACGGCGCAGTCTGGCCCTGGCTCAATGGCATTGCGATCCAGCGGATGATCGAGCTGGGCCAGGTCGAACTGGCGTGGCAACTGTTCACGAACATGAATGAAATCGCGCTTACGCGCGGCGTCGTGGGCGGGTTGCCCGAAAATCTAGACGCCTATCCACACTCCGGTGAATCGGCGCCCCGTCTCACGGGAACTTACCTGCAGGGCTGGTCGAATGCCGAGCAGCTGCGCGTCTGGTACCAGGGCTTTCTAGGCGTCCAGCCCGACCTGGAGCAGGGCGTGATTCGCCTGGCACCGCGGCTGCCAAAGGCAGTCGGCGACGTCGAGTTCAATTCAAGGATCGGTGCCGGGGTCGTGCACGCCGCGTATGAACGTTCCGACCGCGGCAGGAGGTACACGTGGCGACTGCAGGGTCAGTCCGCACGGCTCGACCTCGACATCGTGCCGTTCGAGCGCCGCTCGTTCAGCGCCGCCGCTGGCGACACGCTGATGGTCGAGCAGACGGCGGGCAGCCTGGTCGTGCAGCAGATCAGTGCCGGCGGCGACGAGCGAGAACCCGTAACCGTAACGCTGGCACCATTGCGCCGCGAACAGCAAGCCCGCGTCGACGCTATCCTTGCCGGAACCGAATTCGCCAAGCCGGGCGTCGCTGCTGCGCACCCGGCGATGCAGCGGTCGAGGACACCATGACGAACCCCGCGGTGACCGGTGCGCCGGCACCCGTTTCCTATTCGCTGCCCAGGACCAACGCGAAAGTGCTCGCACTTCTCGAGTCGCACCTCGCGCGGGCGGGCCGGGTGCTCGACATCGGTGCCGGCGAGGGCTACCTGGCGCGTCGTGTGCACGACTGGATCAAGAGCCACGGGTATCCGGCAAAGCTGGAGGCATGCGATCTTTTTCCCGACAACTTCCGGGTCCCGGAGGTGCCGTGCCATGCCATCAACCTGCATGGCGGACTGCCGTTCGACGATCAGAGCGTCGACCTTGCGTACTCGGTCGAAGTCCTCGAGCACCTCGAAGACCAGTTCCTTTTCTTCCGTGAGGTGCAGCGCGTGCTGCGGCCCGGCGGCCGGTTCGTGCTGACGACGCCGAATGTGTTGAGCCTGACGTCGCGTGTTCGAACTTTGCTGGCTGGCTTCCCCGAACTGTTCGGGCCGCTGCCGATCCATGGCTACGATCCGCAGCACGTCGGCGGCCACATTCACCCGGTGTCCGTGTACTACATCTCGTACATGGCCGAGAAGGCAGGTTTTCGCGTGATCGGTTGCACCACCGACCGCGTCAAGTCCGGTTCGGCGGCACTGCTCATCCTGTGGCCGTTGGTGAAGCTGGGATCAGCGATCGTCGCGATGCATGCCCGCCGCAATAGTCCCGCGATTCACGAGGAAAACCGGCAGCACCTCGCGCGGATGAATTCCTTCGCGGTCCTGACCGGACGCACTGTGATCATCGAGATGGAGCGCCGCTGAACGGTGTCGTGCTGCGCCAACGTGGTGGCCAGCCCAGCCAGCCTTCCGTCAGGACCCCGCCGGTAAAAGTACGCGTACCATTTACGTCGCAGTCACCGTCAAATAGCCCGTCGCACTCAGGGGCCGGATTGCCGGCCGCGATCCTGGAGACGTGCCGCCGATGACTATTTCCCGCCGCGAGTTCCTGCTGCAATCGGGCGTGCTCACCGGCGCCACCCTGCTTGCCGGGCGACGAGCCTGGGCCGTCGAGGACACGGCGGACGTGATCGTCGTCGGAGCCGGTCTCTCCGGCCTGCAGGCGGCCTGGGTCCTGCAGCAGAAGGGCTTCAAGGTGCTCGTGCTGGAAGGTCGGGACCGCGTGGGCGGTCGTGTCCTCACGTTCGGCGACGTCCAGGGCGTCCCCGAGGCGGGCGGCAACAACATCTACGGCGATTATCGGCGATTGATGGAGGTCGCGACCCGCGTCGCCGTGCCGCTCGAAGATCAGGTGCCACGGCTGTCGAAGCATGCGAAGTTCACGCTCGTGCTCGACGGTAGACCGGTGAGCCGGTCGGAATGGACGAACTCGCCCCGCAATCCGTTTCCGCCCGCGCTGCGCGAGATGATGCCGTGGCAATACGTGCCGCTGGTGACGAGCCAGGAAAATCCGCTCACCTCGACTGCAGGCTGGTACGAGGCGAAGAACGCGCCGTTCGACGTGTCGATGCGCGACTTCCTGCGCCAGCAGGGCGCAACCGATCCGATGATCGAACTCGTCTACGACACGATTCCGACCTACGGTCTGAACGCCAGGGATATCTCTGCGCTGATGATGGCGTACGTGTCGGCGTTCACCGCGGCGCAGAAATCGGCCAAGCCGGTGATACTGCAGGCGAGGGGTGGCAACCAGAATCTCCCGATCGCGATGGCCGCGCAACTGCGGCAGCCGGTGCGGTTGAAGCAGACCATCAGGTCCGTCGAGACGACGGGTGCCGGTGTTACGGTCCGCACGGACGACGGCGCCCGTTATTCCGCGCGCGCCGTCGTGTGTGCCTTGCCGTTCACGACGCTGCGCCGCATCGACCTGCAGCCCGATGTCACGGGCATGCAGGCGCGCGCCGTGAAATCGCTGCCTTACCAGCCGATCCACCAGGTTGCGCTGCAGGTGTCACGCCCGTTCTGGGAGGTCGATGACCTCGAGCCCTCGATGTGGACCGATTCCCCGATTGGCCGTGTTTCAGCGATCTATCACGAGGCGAGGGACGATCAGGTGTCGAGCCTCCTCGTCTCCGCGTTCGGACCCGGTGCGAGGCACCTCGACCGACTTGGCAGGGAAGGCGCTGCGCGCTACGTCGTGGCGCAGGTCGAGCAAATGCGGCCCGCAGCAAAGGGCGCGCTGCGGGTGATCGGTCAGCATTCCTGGGAGCAGGACCCGTTCGCCGGCGGTGCGTGGGCCTATTTCAATCCCGGCACGGTCACGAAGTTTCTGCCTGCGATGCTGCAACCGCGCGGCCGCGTGCATTTCTGCGGCGAGCACACGTCGGTGAATGCGCGTGGCATGGAAGGCGCAATCGAATCGGGCGATCGCGCAGCTGGCGCGGTGGCGCAGCAACTCGCCTAGGCGCGCACGAGACGGCGAGTGACCGTGAGGCCACCCGCCTTTCGATGCTCGAATTTGCGGCTCGATTACTTCTTCGCGGCCTTCGCTTCGGCGGCGGCCTTGTTCACCTGCAGCATCGCGTCATCGGTCGCTTCGCGGACGCAGCGCTCGATGGTCCAGCCCTCGACCGGCACATCGACCTTGATTTCCTTGCACGATGAAGCGGCGGCATCCTTGACGCGCTGCTCGAGGGTCACGACGCCAGTGGCCGTGGTCAGGTCGAGGTCCGCGTAGCTGACGCGCGAACGGATGGTCAGTTCCTTGATCGGTGCGCCGAGCGGCGACTTGCCGACGACGATTTCGCGGACGGCTTCGACCGTCACGACTTCCATGGCCTGGGCATAGACGCCCTGGCTGGCCAGGGTGCAACCGGCGGCGACCGCCAACAGGGCGAACTTGGTGAGCTTCATGTCTGTGTCTCCGTGAGGGATTCTGGCGGACCGCAGTCCAGACCTTCAAAAATCGCCAGCGAAGCTTAGGACGTAGTCCAAAAGCAACACATCCGTGAGGTTACGGACGGGGAAAACCCCGACGAGACCGGACCGCGAATGCTTCGTCTATCATCCAAGACAGGGTCTAAAAGAACGGTGCTAGGCTGATCGTACCGTTTTGATACCGCGGTTCGAAGGGTCATGCTTGATATACGCCCGTCCTGTGAATGCTGTGATGCCGACTTGCCGCCGGAGTCGCCGCTCGCACGGATCTGTTCGTTCGAATGCACGTTCTGCGCTACCTGCGCCGAGCGTCGCCTGAACGGCAGATGCCCGAACTGCGGGGGCGAGTTGCTGCCGCGGCCGCGCCGGCGGGCATCGAAGCTGGAGGCAAACCCACCATCGTCCGTGCGCGTGTTCAGGCCTGAAGGGTGCTGGACGGCCACGGCGGTCAGCGAGTCCTGCAGGCCCACCAGGTCATCCAGCGAGGTCGTCGTGCGCCGAGTCGCCGCGACTGAGACTTCGTTGATTGAACCGCTCGGTGAGCTATTGATCGACGCGGTGCATTCGGGTGCGTCCATCGGCTTCCTCGCGCCGGTGTCCCGCGAGACCGCGGATCGCTACTGGCACGGAGTGTTCGCATCCCTCAGCGGCGACCTGCTGCTCTGGGTCGCCGAGAAGGATGGCGTCGTCGTCGGAACGGTGCAACTCGCGTTGTGCGACAAGGACAACGGCCGGCATCGGGCCGAGGTGAAGAAACTCCAGGTGCTGCGTGCTGCGCGCGGCAGCGGTGTCGCGACGCTCCTGATGTGCGGGTTGGAGGCTGAGGCAAGGCGCCGAAGGCGTTCGCTGCTGTTCCTCGATACGCTGCTCGCCTCGCACGCGGAGGACGTCTACCGTCACCTCGGGTGGATTCGCGCGGGAGAAATACCGGACTACGCGACCACGCCCGACGGGGAGCTGTTTCCAACCGTGCTCTACTTCAAGCAGCTCCGGGCCTGAGCCCGCTGTCCTCGCCCTGGTCAGAAGACAACTCGCCATGCACGCTGGATCGTCGCTTGAACTGCGCGTCCCACCGGTCGCCGTCGTGTCGATCGCGGCGCTGTGCATGTGGCTGCTCGCTCGATGGACTCCCAGCCTGGAGTGGGGCGAGTACTGGCGGCTGGGTACTGCCGTGTCGTTGCTTGCCGCAGGGGTCGTGATTGCCGTCGCCGGAGTGCTCGAATTCCGCCGGGCACGCACTACGGTGAATCCTACGACACCGCGAGCCGCATCCTCGATGGTGCGCTCCGGCATCTACCGCCATACACGTAACCCGATGTACCTGGGCATGTTGCTCGTGCTGGCCGCCTGGGCCACCTGGCTCGCCAACCCGGCGGCTTTTGCCGGCCTGCCGGCCTGCCTCCTGTACCTCAATCGCTTCCAGATCGAACCCGAGGAACGCATCCTCGCAGGACTCTTCGCGGGCGAATTCGACGCCTATCGACGGTCCGTCCGTCGCTGGCTCTGAGCTCGACCGCAAGCTGCGTAAGATGCCGAAAGCCATGATCATTCAGCAGCCCGGTGGTGCGGCACGGCAGCTCGTGTTGCTGTTCCATGGCTTCGGTGCCAGCGCAGAGGACATGCGGCCGGTGGGCGAGCGGCTCGCGGCGGAATACCCGGACGCGCTGGTGGCGAGCCTGCGAGCACCTCATCCGGCGAGCCTCGGCGTCGGCTACGAGTGGTTTTCCGCCGAGGGTCTGAACGACGCCAGGCGGGTCGAACGGGTTGCCGCCGAACTGCCCCTGTTCGTGGCGGCGATCCGGCAATGGCAGCGCGACACGGGACTTGGTCCGGAGGCGACCGTGCTGGTGGGTTTTTCGCAGGGGGCCATCATGGTGCTCGAGGCGGCGACCCAGGCGGGCGACGACGTGCTTGCCGGACGCGTGGTGGCGCTTGCCGGTCGCTACGCCCGGTTGCCGGCGACGAATCCAGGCGGAACGACGTTGTTCCTTATTCACGGTAAGGCGGACGAAGCGACCCCTTACGGCTTCACCGTCGAAGCTGCCAGACACCTTGTGGCGCTCGGTGCCGACGTCGTCGCGGATGTCATTCCGTGGCTGGGGCACGGGATCGACGCGGAGGTGCTCGACCTGGTGGCCCGACGGCTGCGAACCCACGTGCCGAAGCGCCATTGGGAGGCTGCGATGCGACAGGGCGTTCCTGCGCCGGACGGCGTGACGCAGTAGGATAGGCACCCCACGGAACCGGTCACAAGGGCGCAAATTCGATGAATTCACCGGCTTCTTCGCTGAAAATCGCGGACGCTTCGCTCGTCAGCTATACCCACTGGATGTATGCGCTGCATGCGGCGAGCGCCCTGATCGGCATGTTCGGCTCGGCGTTCATCGCCACGGCGTTCGTGTTTGGCCTGCCGTCGATCATCGCCGTCGTGATGAACTACATCCGCCGCAGCGATGCCCGTGGCACCCACCTGGAATCGCACTTCGCCTGGCAGCTGCGCACTTTCTGGTTCGCCGCGCTCTGGGTCACGGTCGTGTTCCTGCTGTCGCTGCCCCTGTTCTTCGTGCTCGTCGGTTTCGTCACGTTCCCGATCGGCATCTTCATCATTGGCGTCTGGGTCATTTATCGCGTCGCGCGCGGTTGGCTCAAGCTCAAGGACGGGCTGCCCGTCTGATCTCGCGCCAGTCTTTCCCGTCCATTCAAACCCGGAGTCGCTTCATGGTCGTTGCTGCGGACAAAGTCGTGCTGATCCATTACACCCTCACCAACGACGAGGGCAAAGTGCTTGACAGCTCATCGGGCGGCGATCCGCTCGCGTACATACACGGCCACGGCAACCTGATTCCAGGCCTCGAACGCGAGCTCGAAGGCAAAGCGTCGGGAGCGAAACTCAGCGTCAAGATCGCGCCGGCCGATGGCTACGGCGAACACGATGCGGAACTCATCCAGCGCGTGCCGAAGCGCTCGTTCGGCAAGGTCTCGAACCTGAAGCCCGGCATGCAGTTCCAGGCCCAGACGTCCGATGGTCACGCGCGCATGGTGACGGTCACTGGCATCCAGGGCGACATGGTCACCGTCGACGGCAACCATCCGCTGGCAGGCGAGCATCTCAACTTCGAAGTCGAGATCACCGAAGTGCGCGCGGCCACGCAGGAAGAACTCGAGCACGGCCACGTGCACGGGGCCGGTGGTCATCACCACTGACCGGCAGGAAAGAGAAATAGGGGACGCTCACCTATTTTCCGAAGAATAGGTGAGCGTCTCCATTTTCCATTTGGTTCAGGGGACGCGGAGCAGGATCTTGCCCTGCACCCGTCCTGACCGGGAGCGCTCGATGGCGCTCCGCGCCTCGCTCAGGGGGAATTCCTGCTCGATCGAGCAGCGCAACTGGCCCTGTGCCACGTAGCCCAGGATTTCCTTCATCACTGCCGCGTCCGGTTGCAGCATGACGCCCCGCCGTTGCACGCCACCAAGCAGGTTGAGCAACGGGTCCAACAGGAACGTGACTGGACCGGGAACGGTGGTGACGTAGCTGCCGCCTCTGCGCAGCCGTTTGTGCTGCACCGCGCGTGGCAGGTTCGGCACGCAATCGAGCACGGCGTCGAAGCCCTGCGGCCACCGATCCATCGGTACGCTGCGGTAGTCGATACAGGCATCGGCGCCGAGCGCGCGCAGGAAGTCGTGCCGTGTCGCGCTCGACGTCGCGGTGACGGTTGCACCCCGTGCCCTGGCGATCTGCACCGCCATGTGCCCGACACCGCCCGCTGCGCCATTGACCAGTACCCTGCTGCCCGTCGTCACCCGGCCGAGATTGCAGAGCGTGACAGCCGTGGCGCCGACGCAGGCCAACGCGGCCGCGTCGCGGAATGGCACCGCATCCGGCAGCCGGTGTGCGAACTCCGACGGGATGGCGGCGAACTCGGCAAACGTGCCGCCAGTGCGCGTGAAGGGATCGACAAAGCCGAAGACTCGATCGCCTGGCGCGAGCCTCGTCGACCCTGCGCTGCTGGAAATCACCTCGCCGGCGAAATCCGAGCCCATCGTGCGCGGCAGACCGCCCCGCACCAGCAACCGGAAGCCGCCAGTGGCAATTTTCCAGTCGACCGGATTGACGCTTGCGGCGTGAATGCGAACGAGAACTTCTCCGGCTGCAGGTACCGGTTCGGGCACGTCCTCGACGCGCAGGTCAACAGGGTCGGCGAAGGTCTGGTAGCGCAATGCCCGCATCGATCATCCCCTCGTCCTTGAATCCACCCGGCGCGGCAGTAGTAACTTCCACGTATGCGTCGACGGACATCCCCGAAGCAGGAAAAATCCCACGCGGGCAACCTGTGCCCTGTACGTTTTTCCTCCTGCGTGAAAATTCGGCCGGCTACCGCAAGGTTCGCCGGCCTTCTTTTATCCGTCAGTTGACGACCGGCAGGCGGAAGTCGCTGTCGAGCGCCGCCAGCGTCGGTGGATCGCGTCCATAGATGTCGTTACGGAATACCACCTGGCCATCCGGTCGCGGCTGGGCGGTCCAGTACAGGAGCAGCACCGGAATCGGCGTCGTCAGGTTGACGGTCCGCGTCTCCTTCGTCGCGATCACCGCGTCGATTTTCTGCCGGTTCCACAGCGGGTCGTTGAGCACGAGCTCCGTGAGTTCGAACGGCTTCTGCACGCGGATGCAGCCCGAGCTGAAGGTGCGCTGGTCCTGTTCGTACAGCGACTTCGCCGGCGAATCGTGCAGGTACACGAGGTACGGATTGGGGAACATGATCTTGACCAGGCCAAGTGCATTGTTCGGGCCCGGATCCTGCACGAACTGATACGGCGGTAAGCGCGAAGGCCCGTACTGGTTCCAGTTGACCGAGTAAGGATTCACTTCGCGCCCGCTGCGGTCGAGCACGCGGATGTTCATTCGCTTCAGCGCGCCAGGGTTGCGCCTCAGTTCGGGCAGCTTGTCCTTGACCAGGATGCCCGGCGGAATGGTCCAGGTCGGATTGAACACGACGTAGGTGATCTTCGAGCGGAAAATCGGCGTTTCGCGCTCGTCCCGCCCGACGACGACTTTCGACGTCCAGACGGGTTCATCGTTGCGGAAGTAGCTGACGTAGAAGCCGGCGACGTCGACCAGCACGAACTCGCCTTTCATCTCGTGCAGGGTCCAGCGACCGCGCTCGAGGTTGATGCGGATCTGGTCAATCCGATGTGCCACCGGCACGTTCATCGCGGCGCGCGTGCCGGGCCCGATGGCGCCATCCGCCGCCAGGCCGTGGCGTTCCTGGAATGCCTTGACCGCCTGCTCAAGCGTCGCGTCGTAGAGGTCAGGATCGGCCGCGGCAACGGTGCCTGCAATTGGCAGCAAGTCCTTCGTGATCTCGAGCCGCCTGCGCAGCACCGGCACGCGCGTATCGCTCATGCCGGGCTTCAGTGTGGGGCCGTCCGGAATGCTCGGCCAACCGCCAGCCGCAGCGATTGCACGGTGTTCCTTCAGGCGATCACGACCACGCTGATACCAGGCGTGCGACGGCCGCGCGCTGTCGAAGGCTGCGCGGATTTCGCCGGCGGCGAGACGGGCCGAGAAGCGCTGCAGTCCTTCGTCGAACGTCGGCGTCGGGCGCTGCGAGAAGTTCCATTGCGAACTCAACTTCACCGGATCCACCTTGCCGAGGTAGACGTGGTAGAGCCCGAGCATGAAGGCGTCGGTCGCGAGCAGTTCGAGGTCGGCGCGATCCTGCAGCGTCAGCGGCGATTGCATGCGCACGTCGAGGCGATACGAGCGGAGCGCTTCGAGGTGGTAATCGTTCGGATCGAGACCGTCGTTGTGCAGGTCTTCGATGCTCGCGACGAGCTCGTCGAGCCTCGCCGGGTTCTGCCAGGCAGGCTGGAACTGCTGCGCCTCGTAGTACTTTGCGACCAGCTCGTCGGCGATGACGCGTGCCCCGCGCACGTCCTGCTGCTTCTCGTAGCGCAGATGGTCGATGCGGTCGCGGATGGCTTCCGCCAGCGGACTGGTGACGGTGGCGACCGGTGGAACCGTCACCGCCTGCGCGGGCTGCTGCGCGAACGCGGTAACAGGCGAGAGGAGCGCCGTGGCCAGGGCGGCCACGACGGCGAAGACCGATGGATGTGTCATGCGGGTGCGTTCCAGGAATTTCAGGTGCGCGGGATCTTCGCTTGCAGGTCGTAGGCATCGGCGCCGGTGACCTGGACATCGGCCCAGTCGCCTGCCTGGAGTTTCTTGCCGGGCCTGGCGATGCGGACGACGCCATCGATTTCAGGCGCGTCGGCGGCCGATCTCGCGCTGGCTCCCGCGTCCGGGTCGACGTGGTCGACGAGGACGCGCATGCGCTCGCCGACCTTTGCGGCGAGCTTCTCCGTGCTGATCGCCGCGGCCACTTCCATGAAGCGCGCGAGCCGCTCTTCCTTCACTTTCTCGGGCACAGGGTCGGGCAGTGCGTTGGCCGCAGCGCCCTCGACCGGCGAGTACTTGAAACAGCCGACGCGATCGAGCCGCGCTTCCCGCAGCCAGTCGAGCAGCACTTCGAAATCCGCTGCCGTCTCGCCGGGGAAACCGACGATGAACGTACTGCGCAGGGTGATGTCGGGGCACATTTCACGCCACCGGTGAATGCGCTCGAGCGTGTTCTCGGCGTGCGCCGGACGCTTCATGAGCTTGAGTACGCGCGGGCTGCCGTGCTGGAACGGAATGTCGAGGTAAGGGAGGATCTTGCGGTCCGCCATCAATGGAATCACGTCATCGACGTGCGGATACGGGTACACGTAATGCATGCGCACCCACACGCCGAGTGATCCGAGCGAACGGGCGAGGTCGACGAACCGTGCTTTTACCGGCTTGCCGCCCCAGAAGCCCGTGGCGTACTTGAGGTCGGCACCGTAGGCGCTCGTGTCCTGCGAGATCACCAGCAGTTCCTTCACGCCCGCTTTCACGAGACGCTCGGCTTCGAGCATCACGTCGCCGATCGGTCGGCTCGCCAGGTCGCCGCGCATCGAAGGGATGATGCAGAACGTGCAGCGGTGATTGCAGCCTTCGGAAATCTTGAGATACGCGTAGTGCCGCGGCGTGAGCCGGATGCCCTGCGGTGGCACGAGATCCACGAACGGGTCGTGCAGCGGCGGCAGGTGTTCGTGCACGGCCTGCACGACGTCTTCGTACGCGTGCGCGCCGGTGACTTTCAGCACCGTCGGATGACGATCGGTGATCGTTTCCGGGCGCGCGCCTAGACACCCGGTCACGATCACCTTGCCGTTGCGCGCCAGGGCCTCGCCGATGGCGTCGAGCGATTCGTGCACGGCGTCGTCGATGAAGCCGCAGGTGTTGACGACGACGAGGTTCGCGTCCTCGTACGTGCCGACGACGTCATAACCCTCGGCGCGCAGGCGCGTGAGGATGCGTTCGGAATCCACCAGAGCCTTGGGGCAGCCGAGGGAGACGAAGCCGATGCGGGGAGGGGTGGGCACGGTGAGGAAGGCCAGGAAGGCCAGGAAGGCCAGGAAGGGCCGGCATTCTAAGGCAATATGCTGCGCTTCACAGGAGGTGGCCGATGGCCGAGATTCGACGCAACCAGGACCGGGGCTATGCCGACCACGGCTGGCTCAAGTCTTACCACTCGTTCTCGTTCGCGGGCTACCACGATCCGCAGCACGTCCACTTCGGGCCGCTGCGCGTGATCAACGAAGATCGGGTCGTGCCGGGTGCCGGTTTTGGCACACACGGTCACCGCGACATGGAGATCATCAGCTACGTGCTCGAGGGCGAGCTCGCGCACAAGGACTCGACCGGGACGAGTTCGACGATCCGCCCCGGCGATGTCCAGCGGATGAGTGCCGGCAGCGGCGTGCAGCACAGCGAATTCAACGGGTCGCAGCAGCAACCCGTGCATTTCCTGCAGATCTGGATCCTGCCGAACGTCGTTGGAATCTCCGCCGGCTACGAGGAAAAGCGCTTCAACGAGGACGAAAAGCGCGGCCGTTTGCGCCTGATTGCCTCGCCTGGTGGGGCGCAGGGTTCCGTCCACATTCACCAGGATGTGCAGGTGTATGCGGGGCTGTTCGACGGAGCGGAGCAAGGCCAGCTGCGAGTTGCGCCTGGACGCCTGATCTATGCCCACGTTGCTCGCGGTCGCATCGTTGCCAACGGCGAAGTGCTCGAGGCAGGCGACGCGCTGAAGCTGACCGGTGAACCTGAGTTGCGTCTTGGCTCTGGCGAGGCAGCGGAAGTGATCGTGTTCGACCTGCCCGCTGACGCCGACTAGCGGCTATGGTCGCCGCGGGTTGTCAGAACTCGCAGCCGCCGCCTCCGCAACCACCGCCGCCGCACGGGCCCGTGTCACACGGTCTTTCGTAGCCGCTGCCGAGTGATCCGGCGTGCACGACCCCGCTCGCACTCATCAGTTTCTCCACCTTGGCCTTGCCGGACGTGCCATCGAGCGGCAGGCCGGCCAGGCGGCAGAGTTCGCTCCACGTCGAAATCCTGTCGGCCATCTTGTGGCTGACTTCGACGACGCGACCGTTGGTGGGGCAGTGATAATCGTAGGTAGGCATGGACGTCAAGGAGTTGCGGGAGAAGCGATGATCCATTCTAGCGCACCAGCCCCTGCCCGGAATCGCGCCGCGCCGCCACCTCGCGCTATTGACCCTTCGCCAGGTACAGCCGGTCGTCGAAGCTCATCACCCAGCGCGGACAGTAGACGACGGCCATGCCGATGATCATGCCGTTGACGACCGCTTCGCCGAAGCTCATCAGCGGCAGGATCGCAAAATACTCGGGGCCCGCATGCGCGGCGGCGAGGGTTCCGCTGGCTGCGATCAAGCCGACGCGCAGCAGACCCGCGAGATTGAAGGCCAGCGCCGAACCGAGAAACGTCGTGATGAAAAAGTAGACGAAGTAGTTGTGCGGCAGGCGCGCGTGCACCTGCTCGTGGAACCACGCCGTGAACAGCGCCGGCACGATGGCCATGCAGAGCAGGTTGGCGCCAAAGAGGCGCCAGTCCGCGATCCCCACGACCGAGAGCACCACGAGCACCAGTGCCCCGGCCACGATGGCGAGCTGCCAGCCGTGCATCAGCGTCAGCGCCGTCACCAGCAGGAAACGCACCGACAGCCCGGGCGTGATGCCAGCCTTCATCGACCAGACGACGACCAGCAACGCCATCGACCCGAACCAGACCCACTGACGTTCACTGTCGTGGAGCCAGGCTCGCCACGGCGCGCTGTACAGAGCGACTGCAAGTGCAAGGCCGCCGAGCACCGCTGCAGCGATGCCGACGCCACCCTGCAGCATTCCGGCCTCCAGCAGCATGACTAGGCTGGACGCGGAGCGCCCGGCTGCGGTGGAATCGCGCCGGCGAGCGGCTGACCGAACCCTGGCGGCACGGTGCGGATATGGATGGCCTGCTGCGGGTACGGGATCTCGATGCCTTCGCCGGTCAGTGCTTCATAGACACGTGCCGTCATCTCTGTACGGATGGTCACCCAGTCGCCGAAATTGTCGGTCCAGGCCCGGATGCTGAAGTCGAGCGAGCTGGGGCCAAAGCCCTTGAAGACGATCGCAGGCACCGGGACAGCAGAGATGCCAGGTGTGCCTTGCGCTACCTCGCGCAGGAGCGTCAGCACGCGGCGCGGGTCGGAGCCGTAGGCCACCCCCACTTCGACGTCGATGCGACGGTTCATGTCGCTCAGCGTCCAGTTGATCAGCTTCTCCGACAGCAGCGTACCGTTCGGCACGACGACGTCGGCACCCTCGAACGTAGTCAGCGTCGTGGCGCGCATGCCGATGTCGCGCACGGTACCCGACGTGCCCGACACCTCGACGACGTCGCCCGGCTGGATCGGTCGCTCGAACATCAGGATCAGGCCCGAGACGAAGTTGTTGACCACGTTCTGCAGTCCTAAGCCGATACCGATGCCGAGCGCGCCGAAGACGAGCGCGAACTGCGAGGTTTCAAAGCCTGCGGCTGCGAGCGCCACCATCAGGCCGATCAGCACCAGGCCGTAGTAGCTCAGCGAGGAGATGCTGTTGCCGACGCCGCGCGGCAGGTCCATCTTCGGCAACACCTCGTCGCGCAGGACTACGCGTACCGTGCGCGAGACCCAGAACGCGACGTAGACCGAGACGATGAACAGCACGATGCTGCCCAGGGTCACCGAGATCTGCCCGACCTCGAGCGGGTGGGTCAGGATCGCCTTGGCCGCGCCGAAAATCGGTCGTGCGATGCGGAACTCGTTCAGTGTGACGACGATCCACGCCGCGAGCGCCGAGTACATCACCAGCGTGTTGATGCTGGCCAGTAGCGGCCCGGCGTGCTGCGTGATCACGCTGAAGCGCGTCATCTCGCGCCGTGCCAGCAGCAGGCTGAGGATAGAGGTCACTACGTTCGCGCCGGCATACAGCGCGAGACCTACGTAGGCGCTGTCGAGCACCGCGCCCGTGAGCATTTCCGCGAGCGAGACGTTGCCGACGACATTGGCGACGATTGCTGTGAGCAGGGCTGCCACCGCACCCCAGGCGGCCACGCGGATGATGCCGTGCGGCGCCGGTGTGCCGGACCGCTCGTGCCGGTTCTTCGACGACACGAGCAGCCAGACGAGCACCGCGGTCGTGACCAGCGCGAGTACGAGCGTGTAGATCCGGTAGTGCAGCGGCTGGCCGACCAGGAAGATGCTGAGCCGGTACAACAGATACAGGACCGTGCCTACGATCGGCCAGCGACCGAGCACCTCGAATACCCGCTGCGGCAGCAGGCGCAGCACCGGCACCAGCGCCAGCAGCAGCGCTGTCTGGTGCAGCACCAGCGGTGCGTCCGGGAAGAAGAACGGGACGCCGATGAGGACGAGGAGGAGCCACGCCGAAAGCGGGCGCCGCAGCACCTTGGTGGCGGCCTGCATGGCAGGTTCCGTCACCACCGTCTGGCGGCTGCGCCAGCTGAGCCAGACCAGGAGCGGCAGCAATATCAGCGCGCCGAACTTGTAGGCGCGCAGGCGTGGCTGCTTGGCGGCGCCCCATTCTTCCAGGAACGCGGTCTCGAGACGCAAACCGGCTTCGGTGCCCTTCAGTTCGGTCGCGCTGAACCGGGTGTCCGTCCAGGCCTGCCAGACCGGTTCGGCATCGATGATGCCGAGCCTGCGGTCGTAGTAGGCGATCGCCGCGTCGACACCCTTCTTGCCAGCGTCGATGCTGGACTGCACGGTGTTGGCGCGTCGGCGCAGCTTCAGCTGTTCGTCGAGCGGCCGCGATAGCGCTCGTTCCGCGAGCGTGAACTGCCCGATGATCACGTTGACGCGATCGGTCAGCGCAGGAGTGACGCCGCCTGCAAGCATTACCTCACGCGTTGCCTCCCACGCACCGCGCCGTCTCGCGAGTTCAGCTGCGTCTTCGGTGTAGGAACTGGTCGTGCTGTCGAGCGCGGCCCGCCAGTCATCGAGTTCGCGCTGGTAGAACCGCCAGTGGTTGTCGAGGCTTTCGAGCCGGATCGCCGAGAGCTGCTTCAGGTCTTCGTTTTCGAACGCCTTCGCCAGCTTGACGATCCCGGCCGTCAGGACGTCGAGTTCCGCACCCAGCTTCTTGCTCGGGTCCTTGCCTTTCGTGCGCTGGATGGAGTCCTGCGCAAAGCGCTCGTCCACATCGGCGCGCATCGGGATGTCGCCGGCGGCGATCGGCTCCGGCACCGTCGACTTCGACGCGGTCTCCGTGGGCGCGCCGGTCTTGCTCGCGCCCGCCAGCAGTCCCGCCTGGGCGCTGGCCGGCCCGGCAACTGCGAAAAGCAGGGCGAACACCGCGCCGAGGGCACGGACGACGGGGCGTAAATGCGGCAGGCGATCCGACATCATCGTCACTGTGGGTTTCCGGAATGCAGGAATTGCCGGCATTGTCGCACCTGTCCCAGCGCCGTCCTACGGGGTCTGTCGCCTGGAGATCGCCTGGCTCTGGCAAAATAGCGAACTTCCCGGCGCTTTCCGGGACCCGCCGTCCGCGACCCCCTGAAAAGTCGAATCAACCCATGCACGAGATGCTCGCGTCCCTGATCCAGTGGTACCTCGAAGCCCTCGACCAGGGCGGCTACTGGCTCATCGGGCTGCTGATGGCGATGGAGAGTTCCATCCTGCCGGTGCCGAGCGAGTTCGTGATTCCTCCCGCTGCATACCTCGCGCACTCGAAGGGAACATTCACGCTGACCGGTATCGTCATCGCCGGCACCATTGGCTCGTGGGTTGGCGCGAGCGTGATGTACTGGGCCTCGTACCTGATCGGCCGGCCGTTGCTGATGAAATACGGTCGCTACGTGTTGATCACCCCGGAAAAAATCCAGCAGGCCGAGGCATGGTCGTCGCACTACGGTATGGTCGGTGTGTTCATCTCGCGCCTGCTCCCCGTCATCCGTCACCTGATCGGCATTCCCGCGGGCGTCGTGCGCATGCACTTCGGCTGGTACTCGCTTGCAACGATCATTGGATCGGGTATCTGGTGCGCGGTGCTTTGCTGGGTGGGCGTCACCGCCGGACAGGACGAGCAGCTGATGCAGGGCAATCTGCATCGCATCACCCTGTGGGTGGGCGGCCTGCTCGTGTTCCTGGGCTCGCTCTACTATTTTTTCGTGCACCGGCATATGCGCCGGTGAGGCGCGCCAGCCCATGACCGCAGCCGACTCGCCGCCGGCCGGGACGAACACCGTCTCGCCGTCGGCGGGCAATCCATTGCCGGCACAGAAGCGTGATGCCGCCACGGGGCGCGCCGTCATCGACTATCGCGCGGTCGCGACGCTGGCCTTGCCATTGATGCTCAACAGCAGCCTGCAGGCGGTGATCAGCCTCACCGACACCTGGTTCGTCGGCCACATCTCGACGACTGCGATGGCCGGCATGGCCGCGGTCTACTGGGTGGTGCTGCTGTTCCTGATGCTGGTCGGCGGCGTCGGGCTCGCGGTGCAGACGTTCGTGGCGCAGGCTGAAGGCGGCCGTCGATTCACGCGCGCGAGCCACGCCACCTGGGTCGCGCTCACGGCCAGTGCGCTGACGCTGCCTTTTTTCGCATTGCTCGCATGGTCGGGCCCGCTGCTGTTCGCGCCGTTCGGTCTGGCGCCAGACGTGTCCGCGCAGGCGATGGCGTTCTGGCAGCCGCGCATGCTCGGCGCGCCGCTCGGGGTCGCGTTGTGGGCCGTGCTCGGTTTCTTCAACGGCATTGCGCGGCCGCGCGTCGCGGTGATGACGACGGGTCTGGTCGCAGTCGTGAATGCGGCGCTGAACTGGCTCTTCATCTTCAAGCTCGACGGTGGCATCGCGGGTTCCGCGTGGGCCACCAACGTCAGCATGGTGTGCGGCCTGGTCTTTGCGCTGTGGGTGTTCCTGGGCGAGGAACTGCGCGCGAAGTACAAGTCGCACCTGACGTGGCGCCCCGACCTGGGCAGCCTCGCGCGGCAGTATCGACTGGGCCTGCCGATGGGCGCGATGTACGCCGCCGACCTGTTCGGCATGGCGCTGTTTCAACTGATGCAGGTGCGGTTGAGCGCCGTCGATGGCGCTGCCACGCAGATCATCATGATGCTGACCTCGATGTCGTACATGCCGGGCATCGGCATCGCGCTCGCCGGGACGACGCTGGTCGGCCAGTCGATCGGTGCGGGCGATCGCGACTGGGCGCGACGGCTGGGCAACGCAATCATCTGGCTGACCGTCGCGTTCATGGGCACGCTTGGCGTGCTCGTCGCACTGTCGGGGCCCTGGCTGCTGCCGACGTTCATGAATGCCGCGGATCCGCAGACAGCGGACATCGTGGAAATCGGCATCGTGCTGTTGTGGATCGCGGCGGGGTACCAGATTTTCGACGGACTGAATCTTGGCAGCGGTTTCTCGTTGCGCGGTGCGGGCGACGTAAAGGTGCCGGCCGTGCTGTTCTTCGTGTTCGCCTGGGGCGTCTTCGTCCCGCTCGCGCACTCGCTGTCGTTTGCGCCGGGGCAGGGCTGGGTCAATTTCCTGCCGCAGTACGGCTACGGCGCAGCCGGCGGCTGGGCCGGACTGCTGGTCTATGTGGTGTTGCTCGGCGTAGCGCTGTACCTGCGGTGGCGGTCGGGGCGCTGGCAACGCATGCGCATCTGATGCTTCTCCCGCCATTACGGGAGGACGCGGGGGAGGGTCCAGGCGGCCGATCCAATGTCTGTCCCCGAGCTTGGAAAGGCAGACACGCGCTCGGGGACAGGCATTGGACCGCCCGCTGGTGAGCCCGCGCCATGAGCGGATTCTCGCCAGGGCCCGAGAATCCGCACGGCGCATGCAGCCTGCCAGGGGCGGCCACGATCACCGATGGCGGCACACCGATGCGGCGGAACGGCAGGCGCGATTCATGCCGCACTCGACGCCGGATCCGGTGGGCGCTGCGTACACCGTGCAAGTTTTCCGGCTCGGCGGAAAACTTGCTCAGGTGCCGCGTACTACAAGCGATTGATCCGGGGCCTTCCCCCGAGCGCGTGTCTGCCTTTCCAAGCTCGGGGGAAGGCCCCGGATCAGTCGCTTGCCCCGAGCGCCAGTCTGCCTTTCCAAGCTCGGGGGAAGGCCCCGGATCAGTTGCTTGCCCCGAGCGCCAGTCTGCCTTTCCGCTCGCCAGAAAGAACACCGGATCGCAGGCCATCGACCCGCGCTCGTGCGACCTCTCCCGTCGCAGCGGTGCTCACGCCGCCTTCGTCACCGGCCCATCGATCGCATGCGCCACCGCGTCCTCGACGCGCTCGAGCCACACGAACTGCAGGTCCTTGCGCACGCTCTCGGGGATGTCGTCGAGATCGCGTCGATTTCGCGCGGGCAGCATCACCGTGCGAATGCCGGCCCGATGCGCGGCCACCGTCTTCTCCTTGATGCCGCCAACCGGCAGCACGAGCCCGCGCAGGCTGATCTCGCCCGTCATCGCGACGTCGTTGCGCACCGTCTTGTTGGTCATCAGTGACACGAGCGCCGTATAGAGCGTCACGCCGGCACTGGGCCCGTCCTTTGGGATCGCACCCGCCGGGATATGCACGTGGATGTCGCTCTTCTCGAAGCGCATCGAATCGACGCCGAGCGACTCGGCCTGCGACTTGAGCAGGCTCAGCGCCGCCTGCGCGCTCTCCTTCATCACGTCACCGAGCTGGCCGGTCAGGATCAGCTTGCCGGTGCCCGGAATGCGGGTCGCTTCGATGAACAGGATGTCACCGCCCACCGGCGTCCACGCGAGGCCCGTGGCCACGCCCGGCACGCTGACGCGCATCGCCACTTCGTTCTCGAACCGGGGCGCACCGAGGATGTCCTGCACGTCGCCTGCTTCGATGCGAACCGACGTCGCCAGGCCCTCGGCCACGCGTACCGCGATATTGCGCAGCACCGCGCCGATGGCACGCTCGAGGTTACGGCAGCCCGCTTCGCGCGTGTATTCGCGCGCGATCACGTGCAGCGCCTCGTCGGCGATCGAGGCCTGCTCCTGCTTGAGCCCGTTCGCCTCGAGCTGCCGCCGTACCAGGTAGCGACGCGCGATCTCGACCTTCTCCTCTTCGGTGTAACCCGTGAGTTCGATGATCTCCATGCGGTCGCGCAGCGGGCCCGGGATCGTATCGAGCTGGTTCGCCGTGGCGATGAACAGCACCTTGGACAGGTCGAACGGCACGCCCAGGTAGTTGTCGCGGAACGTCGAGTTCTGCTCGGGGTCGAGCACCTCGAGCAGTGCGGATGAAGGATCGCCCTGGTTGCTGCGGCCGAGCTTGTCGATCTCGTCGAGCATCAGCACCGGGTTGCGCGTGCCTGCCTTGCGGATCGCCTGGATGATATTGCCCGGCAGCGCGCCGATATAGGTGCGCCGATGGCCGCGGATCTCGGCCTCGTCGTGCGTGCCGCCGAGACTGGTGCGCTGGAACTTGAGGCCGACCGCGCGCGCGATCGACTGGCCGAGCGAGGTCTTGCCCACGCCGGGAGGCCCGACGAAGCACAGGATCGGGCTGCGCCCTTCGGGGTTCAGCTTGCGCACGGCCAGGTACTCGAGGATGCGCTTCTTGATCTTCTCGAGGCCGTAGTGGTCCGCATCAAGGATGCCGCGGGCGCGCTGGATGTCGATCGATTCCGCGTCGAGCGTCGACCACGGCAGCGCGATCAAAGTGTCGAGGTAGGTGCGCGCCATCGAATACTCGCCGCTCGCCTCGTTCATGCGCTCGAGACGCTTCAGCTCCTTGCGCGCGTGCTCGTCGACCTCGGGCGGCATGCCGGCCTTGGCGATCGCTGCCGCCAGCTCCTCGGTTTCCTCGCCTTCCGCCTCTTCCCCAAGCTCCTTCTGGATCTGCTTCAGCTGCTCGCGCAGCACGTACTCGCGCTGACGATCGTCGATCGCTTCCTTGGTCTGCTCCTCGATCTGGCGCGACAGCTTCAGCACCTCGACCCGGCGCGTCAGGTGCGTCGCGACACGCTCGAGCCGCTCGCGGATCTCTGTGGTCTCGAGCAAGTCCTGCTTCTCGGCCGGCTTGATGTCGAGAAAACTGGCGATGGTGTCGGCAAGCGCAGCGGGCGATTCGATCGCCTGGATCGAATTCGCGAGTTCCGCAGGGGCTTGCGGCAGCAAAGTGATGGCCTCGACCGCCTTCTGCTTCAACAGCAGCGCGCGTGCCTCGACCTCGGGGTGATGAATCCCGGTGTCGTTGAGGTATTCCACGCGCGCCACGAGATGCGGGAATCCACCCACCGCGTCGAGCACGCGGAAGCGTCGCTCGCCCTGGCACACCAGGTGGTGGGTGCCGTCGGGTGCAGTCACGTAACGGACAATCGTCGCGGCCGTGCCGATCCGGTGCAGCTCGTCGAACGTCGGATCCTCGGTCTCGGGGTTCTTCTGCAGCAGGAATCCGACCTTGCCTTCGACGCGCACGGCTTCCTGGGCACCCGCCACCGTCTTCTCGCGCTTGATCGCGACGGGGAGGATCACCCCGGGGAACAGCACGAGGTTGCGGACCGGCAGGATGATCAACATGTCATCCGGCAGGCTCGGCGTCTTGCTGGCTTCCGCGCCGTTGGTCGCGATGGCCTTGGCTGCGTCGTCTTGGTCGTGGTTCATGTCCGTGCTCATGGGGTCGTCACCAGTCGTGGGTTCATCAGCGGCGGGCCAGCAGCAGTTGCAGGCAGCCATCGGCCAGGCGTTGGTCGACCAGCGCCCACTGCCCGGGTCCAAGCGCCAGGCGGCGCTCGAATCGTCCGTAAGGAATCTCCAATCGTTGGAGTGTCGTGCCGGCCGGCCGGTTCGGCAGGGCGCGCTCGCCCCGGATCACCAGTTCGCCCGGCCCGAGAATCAACTCCATGCGATCCGCCGGGACACCAGGCAGCGCAACCTCGATCAGCACCTGCTCGGTGCCCGCATAGACGTCCACCGGCGGCTCCCACCGGGGCTGCTGTTGCCGGTCGGCCGGTTGCACGGCCAGGCGAAAGAACTGCCGTTGCAGACGGTCGGCCTGGTCGAGCCTGTCTACGGCTTCGGCCCACATCCATGAGCGCATTTCGCGTCGGTTCATCGTCGCGACTGCCTGTCTGATTGCTGCATGAACCACGAAGTGGGGGCGTCTGGTCGCGATGCAACCGGCGCGCGGCCTGCGCCCAGGCCAAGGCTTGCAGCAGAAGCATTACGTTGTTCGGCAAAACTAAGTAAAGCGCGAATGATGGCGGCTCATTCGAGAAATACTTTATGCTTTAGCTACCGAATCAAGACCACCAGCCGACCGCGACCCGGCGCCAGGATATCGACTCACCGTGCCAAAAAAAACCGCCCCGGCCGAGCAGTTCGGCGAAGCCTTTTTCCGTCGCTTCTACCTCAACCCGAAGACGCGGGTCGTGACCAGCAAGGAGATGATCCGGCGAGCCGATCTGATCGCGGCGTTCGCCAATCACGGCGAGCTGCAGGTGCGTTCGATTCTCGACGTGGGGTGCGGGCTGGGCCTGATGCGCGACCAGTTGTTACGGCACTTTCCCAGGGCGAAGTACACGGGCCTGGAAGTCAGCCAGTACCTGTGTGACAAGCACGGCTGGATCCAGGGGTCGGCGGCCACGTTCGAGCCGTCCAGGCCGTTCGACCTCGTCGTCTGTTACGACGTCTTTCAATACCTGCCGGTGCGCCCCGCGGCTGCCGGCCTGCGGAACCTCGCTCGCCTGTGCCAGGGCGTCCTGCATTTTGGCGCGCTGACGCGCGAGGACTGGGAGCTGTACTGCGACAAGCGTCGCACGGACCGAAACGTCCACATCCGTCCCGCCGAGTGGTACCGCAAGCGGCTCGCACGCTCGTTCATCAATGCCGGGTCGGGCATGTTCGTGCGCCGCGGCGCGCCAGTGCACTTGTGGGAGCTCGACCAGGTCGAGGTGCTGCGATCGCGGCGCGGATACAGCGCCTAGGCATCTCCGGCAAAGCGCTGCTTCGTGATCTGGACGACGGCGGCGGCATGAAAACGGTTGCAGATGCAGCAGGCGCGGCACATCCGCGCGGGGGGACGCTACAATGCGACCCCTTCGCTTTCAGCGCCCGGTGATCCGCCGATGCCCGTTTCGAGCACTTCGCTTCGCTTGCTGATCCTGCCGGGCATGGCGGTTGCCGCGCTGACGGGTTGCGCTACCAGCAATCCCTGCGGTGACAACCCGGAGTACCTCGCAGCGCAGGAACGTCCACGATTGCAGTTGCCGGAAGGCGTGACGGGCAGCGAGCGTCTGAGCGGCGGCATGACCATTCCGCCGGCGGCACCCGATCCCGCGAAGCTCGATCCGGCACCCAAGTGCCTCGATCAGCCGCCCGCGTATTTTGGGCCCAAGGCCGTGATGGCCGGCTCGGTCGAAGAGGCCGTGTACGTCTGGGCCTCCGCGTGGGCGAACCGCAAACCGGATCAGGTCGCGTCGTTTTACTCGCCGCAGTTCCAATCGACGGAGAATGGCGGGGCAACGGCCTACATCGAAGACCGCAAGCAACAGGTCGCGAACGGCGATCCGCCCGACGCGCGACTCGAAGAACTCAAGACGAAGGACGCGGGTCCCGACCGCAAGGTCGTGACGTTCGTGCAGCGCTTCGGCAAGGATGCGTACGTCAAGGAGCTGACGCTCGCCCGGGAAGCGCAGGGCTGGCGCATCGTGGCCGAGCGGACGCTGCAGAAGCTCTGACGCGCCGCGGCGCCTTGGTCGTCCAAGAACAAGACGCGGTCCATTCCGCGCAAGCGTACGGAGTCACTACGTGAGAAGCACCGCCTTGCTCAGTGGAATCACGCTGCAGCCCGGCACGCTGCGCGCCGTCCTGCTCGACCGCCTGACGCGTTCGCTCGGCAAGGACCCCGAATCCGCGACGCAGCGTGACATCTACGACGCGCTCTCGCTCGCGGTGCGCGAAGAACTTGCCGCACGCTGGTTGTCCACCCAGCGCCGCATCTCGCAGGCGGGCGTCAAGCGCATCTGTTACCTGTCGGTCGAGTACCTGCTCGGCCGCTCGCTCATCAACGGCCTCGCCAGCCTCGACGGCGACCTGGTGCAGGAAGCACGCGAAGCGCTGGCCGAGCTCGGGTACGACCTTGAGCGCGTGGCGCAGGAAGAAAACGATCCGGGACTCGGTAACGGCGGTCTTGGCCGCCTCGCGGCCTGCTTTCTCGATTCGCTCGCGACGCTGCAGTATCCGGCGGTTGGCTACGGCATCCGCTACGACTACGGCATCTTCACGCAGGTCATCGACGAGGACGGGCGACAGCGCGAGATTGCGAGCACGTGGATGCGCGAGCGCAGTCCGTGGGAAATCGCGCGCGATGATGCCCGTTACGTCGTCTCTTTCGGCGGTCGCTGCATCGGCACGCAGGACGCACAGGGCCGCACGCGGTACCGCTGGGTCGAGACGCACAACATCTGGGCCGTCGGTTTCGACCAGCTGATCCCGGGCAACCGCAGCCCGACGGTCAATCACCTGCGCCTCTGGGCAGGCCGTGCCATCGCGCCGTTCAACGTCGAAGTGTTCAATGCCGGCCGGCACGTCGAGGCCTCGACGGCGCAGGCTGAGGCGAAAAACGTCTCGCGCATCCTGTACCCGGACGACACCACGCCGCAGGGCAAGGAGCTGCGCTTCAAGCAGCACTACTTCTTCGTCAGTGCAAGCCTGCAGGACATGCTGGCGCAGCACCTCGCCGAAGGCCGCAGCTTCGACTCCCTGCACGAAGCGCTCGCGATCCAGCTCAACGACACGCACCCGGCGCTTGCCATCACCGAGCTGATCCGGCTGCTGGTCGACGAGCACGAGCTCGAGTGGGAGCAGGCCTGGAAGATCACGCGGCGCGTGTTCTCGTACACCAACCACACGCTGCTGCCCGAGGCGCTCGAGGTCTGGCCGGTCACGTTCTTCGAGCGGATCCTGCCGCGCCACCTGCAGATCATCTATCTCATCAATCGTGCCTTCCTCGACGAGGTCACGGCGCGCTGGCCCGGCGACAACGAGCGCCGCAGCCGCATGTCGCTCATCGACGAGGGCGGCGGCCGCCAGGTCCGCATGGCGAACCTCGCGGTCGTCGCGAGCCACACGGTCAACGGCGTGGCCAAGCTCCACTCCGAGCTGATGACGAAGACGATCTTCAACGACTTCGCCGAGCTGTATCCGGACCGCTTCACCAACGTCACGAACGGCATCGCCGTGCGGCGCTGGCTCAAGCAGTCGAACCCCGGGTTGTCGTCGCTCATCACGCGCCATCTCGGGCACGCGTGGGAGAACGACCTCGAAGAACTCGAGCGCATCCGCGACATGGCGGAGGACGCCGGATTCCGGCGCGAGTTCCGCGAAATCAAGCTGGCCAACAAGCGTCGACTCGACGCCGAGGTGCAGCGTCGCGTCGGCATCGACCTTGACGTGCACTCGTTGTTCGACGTGCAGGTCAAGCGCATCCACGAGTACAAGCGGCAGCTGCTCAACCTGCTGTACGTCGTGACGCGTTACCACAAGCTGCGGGCGAACCCCGCTGCGTTCGCCGTGCCGCGCACGGTGATCTTCGCGGGCAAGGCGGCGCCGGGCTACGTCATGGCCAAGGGCATCATCAAGCTCATCAACAACGTCGCCAGCATCGTCAACGCGGACGAATCGATCCAGGGCAAGCTGAAGGTCGTCTTCCTGCCCGACTACGACGTCTCGCTCGCACAGCGGATCATGCCCGCTGCCGACCTGTCGGAGCAGATCTCGACCGCGGGTCTCGAGGCCTCCGGCACGGGCAACATGAAGCTTTCGCTGAACGGTGCACTCACCATAGGCACGCTCGACGGCGCCAATATCGAGATCCGCGAACAGGTCGGTGCGGAGAACATCTTCATCTTCGGCCTGCAGGCGCACGAAGTGACCAGCTTGAAAGCCAGGGGCTACGCTCCCGAAACGTTCGTCGCCTCGAACCCTGACCTTGCGCGCACGCTCGACATGATCGATTCCGGCTATTTCTCGCCCGCCAACGTGTTCGACGGCAAGCCGATCGTGGGGCGCCTGCTTTCCGACGGCGAACCGTTCCTCGTGCTGGCGGATTTCGCGGCTTACGCCAGGGCGCAGGATGAAGTGGACGCGCTGTATCTGCAGCCCGACGAGTGGAGCCGGAAGGCGGTGCTCAACGCGCTTGGCATGGGTACGTTCTCGAGCGACCGCAGCATCCGCGAGTACGCGGAGCGGATCTGGCGGATCAAGCCGGTGCTCTGACGGGCACTGTCCCGCCGGGTTTCAGTGCGTGCAGCCGGTCGATCCGACCTCTTGGCCGGATCGCGGAAAGGCAGACACGCGATCCGGCCAAGAGGTCGGATCGACCGGCTGCCGCCGTGGTCAGTACCTACGGCGGGTCCCATGTCGCTGCCCTGCCGCAGCAGCCGGCGCAAGGGCGTGGCGGGGCGTATAGCGGCGGTCGATTCCAGGGTTATGGTGGTGCGTGTGTCTGCGCTGTTGGAGCGGTCGGTCCGGGGTTGGTGCCGGGTCGCGTGTCTGCCTTTCCGCGATCCGGCACCAACCCCGGATCGACCGCCACCAGCAATGCACTGGCGCCGCCGCGCCCATGAAATCGAATTCATCGCCGCTCCTTTCCGACTAACCCCTATCCCCCAACCCCTAACCCCTGTTCGCAGGCTAGACTCGTCCGGATGACCGTCCGCACGACTCTTTCGCCCACTGACATCGACGCGCTGGTCAACGCGCTTCACCCCGCGCCACGTTCGGTGCTGGGCTACCACGAGTTCGCACGCAGGAACGACGCTCCGGTGTGCGTCGTGCGCGTGCTCGAGCCGGACGCGGTGGCCGTCAGCGTGCACTGGGATGGCGAGGCCGCAGTCGAACTGAAATCGATCCATCCGGCGGGGTTGTTCGAGGGCCGCGTACCGCACCGCCGCCCGTTGCAGCCGTACAAGCTGCACGTTCGCTACACGAGCGGCGTCGAGTTGGACAAGCACGATGCGTACTACTTCGCGCCGCAGCTCTCCGACTTCGACCTGTACCTGTTCGGCGAAGGCAATCACTACACGATTTACTACAAGCTTGGCGCGCATCCTGCCGAACTCGACGGCCTGTCCGGCACGCGGTTCGCCGTCTGGGCGCCCAACGCAGAACGCGTCAGCGTGGTCGGACCGTTCAACCTGTGGGACGGCCGCAAGCACGCGCTGCAGACCCGCGGCGGCTCCGGGATCTGGGAGCTGTTCGTGCCGGGTGTCGGACCGGGCACGCTCTACAAGTATGAGATCCGCACCAAGGCCGGCACCACCGTGCTCAAGTCCGATCCGTACGGCTTTGCGATGGAGCTGCGCCCGGGCACGGCTTCGATCGTCGCCGCGCTCGACGGCTACGAGTGGCACGATGCGGACTGGATCGATGCGCGCAAGACCGCACCGCATCACCTGCAGCCGATCAACATCTACGAAGTGCATCCCGGCAGCTGGCGCCGCGATTATGGCCGCGAGCCCCAGTTTCTCAACTGGCGTGAGATCGCGGACGAACTGATCCCGTACGCGAAGGACCAGGGCTACACGCACCTCGAACTCATGGGTGTGGCCGAACACCCGTTCGATGGCTCGTGGGGTTACCAGGTGGTCGGCTACTACGCGCCGAGCTCGCGCTTTGGCACGCCGCAGGATTTCATGGCCTTCGTCGATCGCTGTCACGAGGCGGGCCTGGGCGTGATCATCGACTGGGTGCCGGCGCATTTCCCGCGCGACGACCACGGCCTCGCGAATTTCGACGGCTCGAGCCTGTACGAGCACTCCGACCCGCGGCTCGGCGAGCACGCGGACTGGGGCACCAAGATCTTCAATTACGGCCGGCACGAGGTGCGCAATTTCCTCGTGGCGAACGCGCTGTACTGGATCGACCGGTATCACGTCGACGGCCTGCGCGTGGATGCGGTCGCGTCGATGCTGTACCTCGACTACAGCCGCAAGGCCGGTGAATGGGTGCCGAACCGGTACGGCGGCCGCGAGAACCTCGACGCGATCGAGTTCCTGCGGCAGCTCAACATTGCAGTCGGTCGGGACTACCCGGGCGTGATGACGTTCGCCGAGGAATCGACGGCGTTTCCCGGCGTCACGCAACCGGCGCACCTCGGCGGGCTCGGGTTCCACTTCAAGTGGAACATGGGCTGGATGAACGACACGCTGCGCTACGTCGAGCACGATCCGGTGCATCGCCGGTTCCATCATTCGCTGGTGACGTTCTCTTTCGTCTACGCCTGGTCCGAAAAATTCGTGCTGCCGATCTCGCACGACGAAGTCGTGCACGGCAAGGGTTCGCTGCTCGATAAGATGCCCGGCGACGAGTGGCAGAAGCGCGCGAACTATCGCTGGTTCCGCGCGTACATGACGGCGCACCCGGGCAAGAAGCTGCTGTTCATGGGGTGCGAGTTCGGGCAATGGCAGGAATGGCGCGAGCAGCATTCGCTCGACTGGCACCTGCTCGAGCAGCCCGAGCATCGCGCGCTGCTCGACCTGAACCGCGACCTGAACCATCTCTATCTCGAAAATCCGGTGCTGCACGCCAGTGACACCGACCCCGCGGGATTCGCATGGATCGACCTGCACAACGGCGACCAGAGCGTGTTCGCCTTCCTGCGCCGCTCGCCGCTGCACCCGGACCGGCCGCCGCTGTTGTGCGTGTTCAACTGCACGCCGGTGCCGCGCGAGGCCTACTGGCTGGGCGTTCCCGAGGCGGGCACGTACCGCAAGGTGCTCGATACGGACGCCGCGCGTTTCGGCGGCTCCGGTTTCAATCAGCAGGAGCGCGTCGTGTCGCAGCTGGCGCCTTGCCAGGGCTACCCGTGCCACATCCGGCTCAACCTGCCGCCGCTCGGCGCGCTGTTCTTCGAACTCACCGACTGAGAGTCTGATGGACGTGCTCGACCCCGCCACACCAGACGACATGACGCTGGACCTCGCAACGGGCGCGCCTCGCCTGGAGGCAGGCTCGCCCCAGCCGCTCGGGGCAAACTGGACCGGGCGCGGCACGAATTTCGCAGTCTTTTCAGCGCACGCGGATCGTGTCGAACTCTGTCTCTACGATGGCAGCGGTCGCGACGAAATCGCGCGGCTTGAGCTGCCATCACGCACGGGTAACCTGTGGCACGGCTTCCTGCCGGCGCGTTTCGGCGGCCCGGGGTTGCAGTACGGTTATCGAGTGCACGGGCCCTACGATCCTGCGCGCGGTCTGCGCTTCAATCCCTCGAAGCTGCTGGTCGATCCCTGCGCGCAGTCGCTGCGTGGAAACTTCGAGTGGCACCCGTCACTGCACGGTGCCGCGCGTGGTCGCGACGACCTGCCGTCGCTCGACGACAGCGCGCCACACGTGCCGCGCGCCGAAGTGGTCGACGGCAGTTTCGACTGGGCGAAGGTGCGTTCACCGAACGTGCCGTGGCGCGACACGATCGTCTACGAAGTGCACGTCAAGGGCTTCACGCAGCGGCACCCGGCGGTGCCGCCGCACCTGCGCGGCAAGTTCCTGGGGCTCGCCGAACCGGCGGTCATCGAATACCTCAAGCGGCTTGGTGTCACCACCCTCGAGCTGATGCCGGTGCAGGCGTTCGTCAGCGAACAGTTCCTTGCCGAGCGCGGCCTCGCGAACTACTGGGGTTACAACTCGCTCGCCTGGTTCGCACCCGAGCCCAGCTACGCGGTCGAGGATGCGGTCACCGAATTCAAGACGATGGTGCGCGCGCTGCACCAGGCCGGATTCGAGGTCATTCTCGACGTGGTGTTCAATCACACGGCCGAGGGCAATGAGCACGGACCGACGCTGAGCCTGCGCGGCTTCGACAATTCAATCTACTACCGTTTGCCTGCCGACAATCGTGCGCATTACGTGAATTTTTCCGGCTGTGGCAACACGATCAACTTCGACGAACCCGCCGTGCGCGCCATGGTGATCGATTGCCTGCGGTACTGGGCCACGGACATGCGCGTCGACGGCTTCCGCTTCGACCTTGCGCCGATCCTGGGTCGTGACGCAAACGGGTTCAGCCGCGCGGCGCCGTTCTTCGCGGCGCTGCGCGCCGATCCGCAGCTCGCCTACCTCAAGCTGATCGCGGAGCCTTGGGATGTCGGCGCTGGCGGCTACCAGCTCGGGTCGTTCCCGGTCGGCTGGTCCGAGTGGAACGATCGCTACCGCGACACGGTGCGGGCGTTCTGGCGCGGCGACCGTCCGCTCGTCGGCGCGTTCGCCGAGCGCTTCGCCGGTTCCAGCGATCTCTTCCGCGCGCGCGGCCGCAAGCCGACGGCCAGCGTCAATTACATCGCTGCGCACGACGGCTTCACGCTGCACGACACCGTGACCTACAGCGATCGTCACAACGAGGCGAACCTCGAGGGCAACCGCGACGGTCACGCGCACAACTTGAGCGCAAATTACGGTATCCAGGGTCCGACGGACGATCCAGTGATTCTTGCAACGCGCGCGCGCCAGGCCCGCAACCTGCTCGCGACCGTGTTCCTGTCACAGGGAGTGCCCATGCTGATGGCGGGCGACGAGTTCGGTCGCACGCAGCATGGCAACAACAATGCCTATTGCCAGGACAACGAGATCAACTGGATCGACTGGACCGCTGCGGAGCGTAACGCGCCGTTGATCGCGTTCGTGCGCCGCCTGATCGACCTGCGCAAGTCGCGACTCTGGCTGCGTCGCGACACGTTTCTGAAGGGCACGCTGCGCGGCGCAGACACCAGGGACGTGACGTGGCTGCACCCGTCCGGGCGCGAGATGACCGAGTCTGACTGGAACGATTCCAGGCTGGCTTCGATCGCGGTGCTGCTGAATGGCGCTGCGGCACGCAGTACCCGCGGTGGCGATCTGCTCATCGTTTTCAACGCCGATGACACGCCGGCGCAGATGACGTTGCCGGCCGGACCCGAAGGCTCGACCTGGGGCGTGCTGTTCGACACCAGTCACGAACAAACGCCACGCGCCATGGCCAGTCTTGCGGCCGGAACGCGGCTTGCGCTGCAGCCACAAAGCACGGTCCTGCTGGAATCACGGGCCGTCTGATCGGATCAACACACTTGCGGCGGTCCCTGACGTAAGGCATCGTCGCGACCGCCAACCGGACGGTATCGCATGCTCGACTCATTGCTCGATCAACTCGCCAGGCAGCGCGGTATCGGCGACGCATACCACAATTATCGTGGCGAACTGCTGCACATCAGCCGTGAAACCAAGACGGCGATCCTGGCGGCGATGGGTTGCGCCACGTCCGATGCAGCGGCGATCGAGCGCGAATTGCACGAATGCGAAACCGGGCGACTGCGTTCGCTGTTGCCACCCGTGGCGGTCGTGCATCCGCACCGCAACGGCGTGACACTTGCGGTACCGGCGGATTCGCTCGCGCGAGAACTCGCCTGGCGCATCGCCACCGAAGGCGGCAACGAAATCAGCGGTCGCGTGCGCGCCGAGGAACTGCCGGAACACGAGCGGCGCGAAGTCGACGGCCGCTGGCTGACACGGCGCGACCTGCCGCTGCCCGGCAACTTGCCGCACGGCTATCACACGCTGCACGTCGCACTCGACGGCGGTGCGAGCGAAACCTGTGCACTCGTCGTGGCGCCGCTGGCCTGTCATGAACCCAGGGTCCTGCACGATGGCGGGCGGCTGTGGGGCGTGGCGGTGCAGCTCTACACATTGCGCTCGGACCAGAACTGGGGCATCGGCGACTTTGCCGACCTGGCTGCCGTCGTGCGTGCGTGCGCGGAGCAGGGCGCTGCCTTTGTCGGCCTCAATCCGCTGCATGCGCTGTTCCCTGGCAATCCGTGGCAATTCAGCCCGTACAGTCCTTCGACACGGCACTTCCTGAACGTGCTCTACATTGCGATTGAGCGCGTTGCGGAGTTCGGACACTGTGTCGAGGCACAGGCGACCGTGCGTGCCGCCGGATTCCAGGCTGAGCTCGCACGCCTGCGCGCGACGCCCTGCGTGGACTACCCCGGCGTGGCGCAGGCGAAGCTGCGCATCCTGAAACTGCTGCACGCGCACTTCCGTCGCGACCAGTCAGCGCAAACGTCGGTACGCGTCGCGCAGTTCCAGGCCTACCGCGCCGAACGCGGCGAATCGCTGCGCCGGCATGCGCTGCACGACGCCATCGACGAACACATGCGTGCCGTCGATGGTCACCGCTACTGGGGCTGGCCGATGTGGCCCGAGGAACTGCGCGAACCGGCGCACCCCGGCGTTCAGGCTTTCGAGCAGGCGCACGCGGGCCTGGTCGAGTTTCATGCCTGGCTGCAGTGGCTTGCCGACGAGCAACTGGGCGAGGTGCAAGCGCTCGGCCGCAAGCTCGGCATGCCGATCGGGCTTTACGGCGATTACGCCGTGGGCGTGAACCCGAGCGGATCCGAGACGTGGTCCGACCAGGCGCTCTATCGCAAGGGGGCCGGCGTCGGCGCTCCACCCGATGCGCTTGCGCTCAAGGGCCAGGACTGGGGCATTCCGCCGCAGGATCCGAACGTGCTGATGGCGGAGCAGTACCGGCCGTTCCGCAACCTCGTCGCGGCGAACATGCGGCACTTTGGTGCGTTAAGGCTCGACCACGTGATGGCGCTGTTCCGCCAGTGGTGGGTTCCGGTCGGCCTCGGCTCGATCGCCGGCGGCTACGTGCACTATCCGCTCGACGACTTGATGTCGGTGCTGGTGCTCGAAAGCGAGCGGCACGGCTGCCTCGTCATCGGCGAAGACCTCGGCACCGTGCCGCCCGAGATGTCGCATGCGATGGACGAACGCGCCGTGTACTCGTACCGCGTGCTGCTGTTTGCAAAGCGCGCCGATGGCAGCTTCATCGCACCCGGTGAATATCCGCGCCGTGCGATAGCGACGGTCACGACGCACGACCTGCCGACCCTGCGCGGCTACTGGTCGGGCGGCGACATCGACCTGCGCCAGCGCCTGGCGCTCTATCCGAACGAGGAAACCCGCCAGCACGTGGCGGACGAGCGCGTGCGCGACCGGCATGCATTACTGGTTGCGCTCGAGGCTGACGGGCTGAAGCCGGCCGCAGCCTCGTCGGCGCCGGACGCGTACACCGATGCGCTCGCGCACGCGATCCAGGTGTATCTCGCGCGAACCGCGTCCGCCCTGGTGGTCCTCCAGGCCGAGGACCTCATCGGCATGCCGGACCCGATCAACGTGCCCGGCACCAACGAAGAGCATGCCAACTGGCAGCGCAAGATGACCTGCCGGATCGACGAGATCTTCGGTCGCGAGTCCGTTCGGGCGCTGCTGCGGGACGTTGCAAACGCGCGCGCTGTGGCACGTCAGGGTTAATCCCTAGTTTCCGGTGTTGCACCCGGGCAACATTGATTCATTATTCAATGAATACGTTTGCACGCCATTGCAAGTAGTTTTGCTAGGCGACTAGGATCCGGTGTTGGGTGTGCACTACACCTTTCTCTAACCAGGGGGCTCTCCGTGGCCAAGCATTTGCAGTCCGGCGACAAGCGCGCCGCTGATCGTTTCAGTTCGATTCTTTATCCCACCCGCCGCACCGCGCTGTCGCTCGCGATCGCCATTGCGCTGGGCATGCCTGGCATGGCGTTGGCTCAGACGGAGCCGGCTGCCGAGGGTGAACTCGAGGAGATCGTCGTCACCGGCATTCGCGCCGGTATCGAGAGCGCGATCGCGGTCAAGCAGGACGCGTCGAGCATCGTCGAGGCGATTTCGGCCGAAGACATCGGCAAGCTGCCGGATACCAGCATCGCTGAATCGATCTCGCGCCTGCCGGGCCTCACGTCACAGCGCGCCGAAGGCCGCGCCTCGGCGATCAGCCTCCGCGGCACCGACCCGGGTTTCACCACCGCGCTGCTGAATGGCCGCGAGCAGGTCAGCACCGGCGACAACCGCAACGTCGAATTCGACCAGTACCCCTCCGAACTGATCAGCCAGGTCGTCGTCTTCAAGACGCCGGACTCGCAGCTGATCGGCCAGGGCCTGGCCGGCACGATCGACCTCCGCACCGTGCGCCCGCTCGACTACGGCAAGCAGACCATCGCGCTGAACATCCGTGGCGAGATGAACTCGAACGACGACCTCGGCGCCGACTCGGACGACACCGGGTATCGCGCGAGCTTCTCCTACATCGACCAGTTCATGGACGGCAAGCTCGGCTTTGCCTTCGGCTACGCCCATCTCGACAGTCCGCTGGCGACGCGCGGCTTCGGCACGTACGAGCCATGGAATGCCGCAGGCAGCAGCGGTGGCGCAGCCAGCTGCGGCGGCGGCTCGCCGGCCAATTGCGTAAACAATCCTGGCATCGCGGCCGGCAACTACGTGACGAACGGCATGAAAGTCCGTGCGGACATGGGTTCCACCGAACGTGACGGCCTGATGGCGTCGCTGCAGTTCGAGCCGAATGACATGTACACGGGCGTGATCGACCTGTACTACTCGACGATGGACCAGACCAACAACGCGCGCAGCCTCGAGGTCAATCTCGGCGGCTACCCGGCGCCGTGTTGCGACGGCACGTTCCCCGACGGCACGGTGTTCGGTTACTCCAACACCACCGTCGCGGCCGACACGATCGTCGCCGGCACGCTGAACAACGTGATGCCGCTCGTGCGCAACTTCCTCTTCACCACTGAAGACGAGATCTTCGCGACGGGCTGGCGCAACGAGTTCACGCTGAACGACGAGTGGTCGATGGTGGCCGACATCAGCTATTCGAAGGCCACGCGCGACCAGTTGCAGCCGGAAATCAACGCGCAGTACGTGCCGCTGCCCGCGAACGGCACCGCGCCACGCAACCAGTACGACACGGGCACGTTCCAGCTGCGCAACAACAGCAACATGCCGTCGCTGTCGTTCACGCGCGACTACACCGATCCGACGCAGGTCCAGATCGGCCCGACGATCTACGGCTCCGGTTACACCAAGAAGCCGCACACGGAAGACGAGCTGACGTCGTTCCGGCTGGATGCAACACGCACCGCCGACCTGTGGTGGTTTGACAGCGTCTCGTTCGGCGCCAACTACAGCGATCGCACGAAGGAGAAGGAATCGCCGGAATCGGGCCTGAGCACGATCGGCGGCGGGTACTACCAGGTCGACCAGCAGTTTCTGCTCAGGAACACCAACCTGAGCTACGCAGATGCGGGTCAGGCGCTGGCCCTCAACGTGAACGGCGTGCTGCGCGAGTACTTCAACCCCGTCGTCTGGGGTACGCCGCAGCAGCCGGGCTTCGCCTACCTGGCCGGCAAGTTCTGGACGGTCGAGGAAGAGGTCATCACCGCCTACGTGCGCGGCGAGCTGAACCACGATATCTCCGACACGGTCACGATGCGCGGCAATGCTGGTGTGCAGGTCATCTACACGGACCAGAGTTCCGACTCGTTCCGCGTCGACACGGGCGCGGGCAACGCGGTGTTTGGCGTTACGGACGGCAAGGACTACACCGACGTCCTGCCGCAGATCAACCTGGCGTTCATCCTGCCGGATTCGCAGGCCGTCCGCGTCGGTCTCGCGCAGGAACTGGCCCGTGCCCGCATGGACCAGCTGAAGGCGACGGAAGAGAGTGGCTTCAACTTCGCCACCGGCGAGCCGGGCGGCAGCGGCGGCAACGCCCAGCTGGACCCGTGGAAGGCCTGGGCCCTCGACGTGTCGTACGAGAAGTATTTCTACGAGAACAAGGGCTACGTCTCGGCTGCCGCGTTCTACAAGGACCTGGATACCTACATCTACAACCAGACGACCGACGGGCACGATTTCACTGCCCTGTGCGCGACCACGCCTGACACGGCTTTCCCGCCGGGCGTCACGAAGCAGTGCACGGGCCGCTTCACGCAGCCGGTGAACGGCAACGGCGGCTACCTGTGGGGCATGGAGTTCGCGGCGTCGCTGCCGTTCGACGTGTTCTCCGACGCGCTCGACGGCTTCGGCGCGATCCTGAGCTACTCGTACACGGACAGCGACATCGAGATTCAGGGTTCGATCAGCTCGGTTGCGAACGAGAACATCACGTTGCCTGGCCTGTCGCAGGACGTGTGGAACGCCACGTTGTACTATGAAAAGTACGGCTTCGGCGCCCGCATTGCGACGCGTTACCGCTCTGAGTACATCGGTGAAGTTGCCAACTTTGCCAACGAGCGTGCGCTGCGCTTCGTCGATGCCGACATGATCACGGACGCACAGTTGAGTTACGCGTTCAGCGGCAACATGTTCGAAGGGTTGCAGGTCCTGTTCCAGGTCAACAACCTCACGAACGAGCCGTACATCGCCTACTCGGAAAACAAGCAGCGCCTCCTGGACTACCAGGAGTACGGCACGCAGTACCTGCTGGGCCTGAACTACAGGTTCTGATCGGTCCGTTGCAGATCCGTGCCGGCTTGACGTCGGCACGGCGTTCGCAGACTCAAGCCCTCGCTGGTTCGCCAGCGAGGGCTTTTTTTCTGCTCTGTCACCAAATCGTATTGGCTGGCGCGAGGTTCTCGGGTCGATAACAGATTGAGCAACCACCGGGTTCGACCAGAAACGACCTCTCGCTGCGATACGGCCGGAGGGCCAGGTGTGATTGATCCTGTCCGCTTACGGGTGTTACCCTGGTAACACCTTCAGCCTGAAGGCTCCGCGATGTCTACGACGTCATTGAAGCTCCCGGAAGATGTGAAGCAGCTTGCGGTCGCTGCAGCCAGGCAGCAAGGCGTCACGCCACATGCATTTATGGTTGACGCCATTCGCGCCGCGGCTGCAAATGCGGAGCGGCGAGCCCAGTTCATCGCCGACGCAGTCGCCGCGAGAAAGGACGCGGTTGGGTCCGGAAGAGGTTACGCAGCCGCTGATGTTCATACATACATACGCGCTCGGGCGCAGAGCAAATCCGCGCCGAAGCCAAGGGCCAAGTCTTGGCGCGCCTGATTTACGCCGGGCGGGCGTTCTCTGATCTCAATCGTGTTACCGATTTTCTCCTGCAGACTGAGCCAGTCGCCGCGCTCGAAACGGTGGACCTCATCGCGGAGGCAGTGCAAGTTCTCGAGAACCATCCCCTGATCGGGCGTCCCGCCGAGCAGGGGCTAAGGGAACTTGTCGTTTCTCGCGGCAGGTCTGGCTACCTTGCTCTGCACAGCTATGAAGTGGAGCAGGACATTGTTCTGATCCTGTCGGTCCGGCATCAACGCGAAGCTGGCTACGTACCGGAGTGAAGGGCTCGGCGAGCTCGCAGCTAAGACTCCGCGACCTTGGACAGGCTGACCACGTTACTCGTCGTGACCACCCGGGTTTCAGTGCGATCGACGATGCACATCATGCTGCCTTCGACGCGGGCGCCGCAGGTCATCTGCAGGGTGCGGTACCTGATGGCGCCGGTGATACGGGCGTTCGCCTGCAGCTCGATGAAATTCTCCACCTCGAGGTCGCCGCAGATCGTGCCGTTGATGACAGCGTCGTGCACGCTGACGTTGCCTTCGATGCGACCGAGCTCACTCAGCACGAGCAGCCCATGCGTGCCTGGCTTTGACAACACGTTGCCGACGACCTGGCCGTCGATACGCACTCCGTCCGTGACGACGACGTCGCCTGCAATCTCGACGCCGGCCGCGATCAGGCTCGACAATCGCGAGACGTCGATGGAAGGCTGGTCAGTTTTTCTGCGAAACATGGAATCGTCCTCGAGTGATCGGCAGTGCTGTCGGGCCTGGCAGGTCAGCGCGTCTTGCCCGCACGGCCGCTTTGCGCGTTGAAGAAATCGAGGCGGCTTTTCAGCTCGCGCGATTCGTCGTTCAGCTCCGCGACCTGGCGGGCGAGTGCCGCTCGCGTGGAACGCTCCAGCTCCAGTTCGACCAGGGCACGCGAGAGATCCGTTCGGAGTGCCGAGTTCTGCTGCCTGAGTCCTGCCAGCACGGTCGCGGATGAGCGGCTGTCCGCATGCAGCCGCCAGCCGACCATGACGAGCAGGAACACGAGCGCCGCTACGACTGCCACGTGCAGCACGTTCTTGAAGCGACGGTCGCGGCTGAACTCCAGGCGAGCGGCGGCGAGCTTGAGCGTGGGCGTGCGGATGGCGGCAGGCTTCAATTCGCATTCCTGGCGAGGACGTCCACCAGCACCTGGCCGGGTTCGACACGCTTGCCGTTACGTATGACCTCGAAATGCAGGTGGGGTCCGGTCGATCGGCCGGTGGAACCCACTGCCGCAATCTTCTGCCGCGGCATCACGAGTTCCCCCGCGCGTACATACAGCTCCGAACAGTGACCGTACAACGTCTGCGTGCCGTGACCGTGATCGATGACGATGGCTTTGCCATATGGACCGCGGAAGCCGGCCGTCAGCACGCGGCCGCCGCCGCTCGCGAGAATCGCAGTGCCGTAGGTCGCGGGTATGTCCAGGCCCATGTGTCGCGCAAGCCGTCCCGTGAACGGGTCATGGCGAACCCCGAATCCCGAGCTGATCTTCGGCATGCGGCCCTGTACCGGCAGGCGGTTCGGGTACGTCATGGTCGTCAGGTCGCGGTCGTCGAGGAGGCCGGCCATGCGATCGAGCGATGCCTCCAGCAGCCCGATCTCCGTCTCGAGGTGCGAGAGGCCGATGCCATGGTCGCCCACGGCAACCTGTGCTGGTGTTCCAGTCAACGGCGCGGCGTTGCCAAGTGGCAGCAATGGTCCGCCGCGAGGCCGGTCATCAACGGCTGGCTCCGCGCGCACGGGTTTGACAGTCACTGGCGACGGCGCCACGCCGAGCCGCCTGGCCAGCGCCGCCGCCTCGATTTCAAGGCGGATCAGCCTGCCTGACAAGTCGCCGATACGATCGATGACTACGCGGCCTTCGGCGCGCTTCGGGTCGATTCGGCCTCCTGCGGCGGCAATCCCGGCGGTGGCCGATTCGCTCGCAGCGTCCTTCGCCATGCGGTAGCCGAGAGCAATACAGGCACTCATCAGCGCAACCGCGATCACCAGCACGCAGGACAGCACCCGGCCGGCCGCTATCGTCCGCATCCGGCAGGCTGTCATCGGTCCTGCGGCGAAAATAATGAAGGCCAAGCGATCACCCACGTCTGCGATTGCATCACTAAAACGCGGTCGGCCGACCGACACAACCCTTGCGCGCGTGGGTGTGCCAATGTGTGATGCAATCCGCAGGTTTCGCGGCCGGGGCCACGCCGCGCCGATGCGTGCCGGGCCGGCAGGGTAACTAGTGTGACCGCACCTCGACGGTGGTGCCGACGATCGCTCGGTCTTTGTTGGCCACACTGCGCCACGCGATCGCTGAGAACGCCATGCTGGCGGCACCGATCAGGAAGATCAGGCCCTTGTCAGTGGCGCCGCTGATGAACCGGCCCACACCCAGGCTCACGACGAGCTGCGGCAACACGATCGAAAGGTTGAAGACGCCCATGTACAGGCCGATCCGCGCGGGGTCGACGCGCTGCGACATGATGGAGAACGGCAAGCTCACGATCGCGGCCCAGCCGATGCCAAGCAACGCCATGAGCGCATACAGCACGAGCGGACTCCGCGCGAAGAGATAGATGCCGGCGAACGCCACGGCCATCGTCGCCAGGCTCATCGCGTGCACGCGCACCTCACCGAACCTCCGTGCGAGCGGCAGCAGCACCAGTGCCGGCAGCAGCGCCGCAACGGCGTTCAGCCAGAGGAAGCTCATCGACAGCACCTTGCCGAGGTCGTCCGCGCCGAGTGTTGGGAAGCGCTGCTGCGCGAACGCGATCATGTAGACGAACATGGTCTGCATGCCGATCCAGCTCAGCGAGTTCGCAGCCAGCACCTTGCGGTAGTCCGCATAGTCGTCCGCGACACGAACACCCTGGGGACGGACGCTGAGCGCACGCCAGATCAGCACGGCCGCCAGCGTGCCGAACGCGATTTCCAGGCCATAGCCCGTCGGCGTGATCCCGGCGAGCCGCAGGCTCATCGCGACGATGTCGTAGAGCAGAAACGCCCATAGCGGCTCGATCAGACGCAGCACGCTGCCGACACTTGTTCGTTCGCCGCCGGAAGACTCGATGCGTGGCAGTTCCCGCGGCTCAGTTACCACGAACACCGGCAGCAGGGAGAACAGCAGCACGATGCCTGCGCCAACGTAGATGAGCGCGACGTTGCCAAAGGCCGCGCCGATCGCATACGCGAGCACGCCGAAGCTGCCCGACACGGTCTGCATCCAGGTGTAGCCGCGTGTGCGTTCGGCCCCCTCGGGCGTCACGTCCGTGATCAGCGAGCGGGCCGGGTTGAAACTGACGTTGATCGAGAGGTCGAGCGCGATGGCCACGGCGATCGCCACGCCCAGGATGCCGTCGAAGCCGAGCTGCTCGGAAATGACACCGATGGACGGCAGGGCGAGCAGCATCAGCGCCGCCAGCGTGCCACCGATGATCAGGAAGGGCCGCCGCCGTCCGCCCCACAACCAGACCTCGTCGCTGAGGATGCCAATCAGCACCTGGCCCACGATGCCGGCCAACGGGCCCGCGGCCCAGACCAGCCCGATGTCGTGCAGGTCGAGCCCGTACCTGGTCGAGAGGATCCAGCTGAGCGCCGAGATCTGTACCGACAGGGCGAACCCCATCGCCGTCGCAGGCAGCGTGAGCAGGACCAGGAAAGGCGTCGAGAGCCTGCGCTGCATGCCGAGCATGTGTGTATTCCTTGAGGAGACAATCAATGGCCGAGCAGGAACTCGAGCGGCTGGTGCACCCGCACGCGCCACGCTTTTTCTGAGTGCTCGGCGCCTTCGAACTTGCGCGTGATCCAGTTCTGGCCCTCGACGTAGCCGGCCTTGCGCAGGATCTCGTCGGCACGCTGCTGGTACGGCTCGTACCCGGCATCGAGCGTCTGCGTGCCGTAATCGAACCAGTATCGGTGCGTGGCGGGATCGGGCAGGTGTGCGGCGAAGTCGTCGAGTGCGATGCCGTCACCGGCCGGCCAATGCGTCGACACGCAACCTGCGCCACCGAAAACATCCGGGTGCCGGCTCATCGCGTACTGCGAGATCAGGCCGCCCATGCTCGAGCCCATCACGGACGTATCGGCGCGGCCGGGCAGCGTGCGGTAAGCAGCGTCGATGAAGGGTTTCAATTCCTCGACCAGGAAGGCGAGGTACCGGTCCGAGAGGATGTCCCCGGGCTGCAGGTCGTCGGCGCCCGGCACGTTGAAATGCACGTTGCCCCGCACGGCCCGCTGCGGCATGTATTCGCCGCGGCGCTGGCTCGTGTTCCAGATACCGACGACGATCGCCTCGCGCACCGCGCCCTTGCTAATCAGGTCCGTCATCGCCTCGTCGACGGCCCAGTCGACGTTGCCGTACGACGTCGCTGGATCGAACAGGTTCTGGCCGTCGTGCATGTACAGCACGGGATAGCGCCGCACAGTATCCTTGGCGTAACTCGGCGGCAGCCACACGTCGACGTTGCGAGGTGCGACGTGGGTCGAGTGCAGCGACGGGTAACGGATGACGGTGCCCGTCACCCCGGGTCCCTTGACCTGAATCGGCGCCGGAGCCGGTGCACGCATGGCAGCGTCTGCGGCAGCCACTGCGCTCAGTGCGAGCAGGACCGACAGCAGACGTCGCGCGGCGTGTGACATGGCGTCGCCTCAGTGAAGCTCGAGGATCGTCGCGCTGCGCGCAGCCACGGCCACGCCGCGGGCCAGATCATGTGCCTGCTGCGACAGCACGTCCGTGCCCGTGGTCGCCGTGCCGATCATCTCGTGGAAACGCCGGGTGTCGAGAGTCCGCGCGGCGTCGCCGTTGTTGAGGACGACCATGATCTTCTGTGCCGCGTCGTGTCGGAAGTAGACGTAGACGCCGTCCATGGGCACGTAGTGCGTGAGCTTGCCGTCGTGCAGCGCCGGTGCGGTACGACGCCACTGCAGCAGTTTGCGGGTGTGGTCCTGCATGGCGCGCTCGTCGTCGCTGAGCCCCTGACCAGTGAAGGCATTCTTCGCGTCACTCGCCCAGCCGCCCGGGAAATCGCTGCGGATGATGCCGTGGTCCTCGGTGCCCTTGTTGCTCATCAGCACTTCGGTGCCATAGAGAATCTGCGGAATGCCGCGCGTCGTCAGCAGGAAAGCAAGCGCCATGCGGTTCAGGTCCTGGCGTTCGCCCAGCGCGGTGAACATGCGACTCATGTCGTGGTTGTCGTGGAAGACCACGAGGTTGTACGGATCGGGAAAGACGCTGTCCTGCGCGAGCACCTTGTAGATGCGACGCAGTCCGGTGCCCCAGCCTTCCGCTTCCTTGAGTCCCATCGCCACCGCTTCCTGCAGCGCGAAGTCGAACAGGCTCGGCAGGTACGACACGTAGCCGTCCGGCGGATTGCGGCCGCGTTGCCAGTACGCGACCGTCGACGGGTTCGAACTCCATTCCTCGCCGACGATGTTCAGGTTCGGGTACTCCTGCGTCACCCGCCGCGACCACTCCGTCAGGAACGCACGGTCGGAGTAGGAGTACGTGTCGACGCGGATGCCCGAGAGCCCGGCGTACTCGACCCACCAGAGGCTGTTCTGGATCAGGTACGTCGCCAGGTGCGGATTGCGCTGGTTCATGTCCGGCATCGTTGCGACGAACCAGCCGTCGGAGAACATCCTGCGGTCATCGGCTGCGGCGTGGGTGTCCTGCAGGGTCTCGCGCACATGCGTCGTCGCGACGAACTGGCTGTCGTTGTTGAACCAGTCGCGGCTCGGCAGGTCCTGCATCCACCAGTGCTGCGAGCCGCAGTGGTTCAGGACCATGTCCATGATCATGCCGACGCCACGCTGGCGAGCGTCGGCGACGAGCTGGCGAAAACTCTCGTTGGTGCCGAAACGCGGTTCCACCTGGTAGAAGTCGGTGATCGCATAGCCGTGGTACGTGACCTCGGGCTGGTTGTTCGCCAGTACCGGGTTCAGCCAGAGCTGGGTGTATCCCATGCCCGCCAGGTAATCGAGGTGGTTCGCGATGCCTTGCAGGTCGCCGCCGTGGCGGCCGAGCGGCAGGGTCCGGTTCAGGCCGTCGGGTATGCCCTGCACCGAGTCGTTCGACGGGTCGCCATTGGCAAAGCGGTCGGGCGTGATCAGGTAGATCGTGTCCTGCGGTCCGAAGCTCGCGCGGTCCGCCGATCCTGGGGCACGGGCGTTCAGCACATAAGTTCGGCTTGCCGTCTTCGAGCGCCCCTTGCGGAAGTCGATACGGAACGTGCCCGGCCGGGTCTCCGGCGCGATTCGCAGGTTCACGAACAGGTAATTCGGATTCTCGACCCGTTCGGCGCTGACGAGGGTGACGCCGGGGTAGGAAAGCTTCGGCTGCAGTTCGGCCACGCGGTCGCCGTGCACCAGCAACTGCAGCCGGTCGTCCTTCATGCCTACCCACCAGGACGCGGGCTCGACACGCTCGATGCGGTCCGCCGCCGCGGCCGAGGTCGAGGCGATCGCGAGCCACAGCACCGCCAGCCATTTCCTGATCATCCGGGAAGCCTCCTGCATGGACCCGCAGTGAATCACCCCAGCTGCCCGGGCTACAAGGTGCTGCATACGTTTGCATAGAAGGGTGGCCGCGAGCGGGCCCCCGGTTCATTGCTAGACTCCCACCCACTTCGGGGGAAGCAATGGACCGGCCGCCGGACACATCGGGCGGAGCCGTTGCCTGCCCTTCGTGTGGCAGGGGAGTCGTCATGAGTCGGGTCACGTTGCGCGTCAGGGCCTCGTTCGCCGTGCTGCTCGCGTCGGTTGCCGTGGCCGCGCAGGCTGCGGAAATCCGCTCGCCCGACGGGCAGACGGTCGTCACCGTCGACGTCGACAAGAACGGCGCGCCTCGCTACGCAGTCGTCCGCAACGACAAGGTGGTCATGCCGGCGGGGTTCCTCGGCATGCGCTTCCAGTCGCAGCCGGCTTTCGACGACGGCTTCCGTGTCGCGGGTACCTCGTCGTCGGCCCACGATGCAACCTGGGAGCAGCCCTGGGGCGAGCGCCGTTTCGTGCGCGACCACCATCGCGAACTGCTGGTGAATTTCGAATCCGCCGCCGGTGCCAGCCGCAAGTTCAACGTGCGCGTGCGGGTCTTCGACGACGGCTTCGGCTTCCGCTACGAAGTGCCGCAGCAGCCAGCGTACGACGCGGTCAACATCACCGACGAACTCACCGAGTTCCGACTCGACCCGGACGCGACGCAGGAGATCACGGCGTGGTGGATTCCGGGCCGTCGCTGGAACCGCTACGAATACCTCTACAACACGACGCCGCTCGACGCTGTGCACATGGCGCACACGCCGATGACTGTGCGCCTGCCGGGCGGTCTGCACCTGAGTTTCCACGAAGCGGCGCTCGTCGACTACGCGGCCTACGTGCTCGATCACCGGCGGCCCGGCGTCTTTCGCACCAGTCTCACGCCGTGGTCCGACGGCATCCGCGTCAAGACCCGCACGCCTTTCACGACGCCGTGGCGCACCGTGCAGATCGCGCCCAACGCAGCGCAGCTGCTCGACTCGAGCCTGATCCTGAACCTCAACGAGCCGAACGTGCTCGGCGACGTCTCGTGGGTCGAACCCGGCAAGTACGTCGGCATCTGGTGGGCGATGCACATCGGGCAGGCCACGTGGGAATCCGGGCCGAAGCACGGGGCCACGACGGCTGAGACCAGGCGCTACATCGATTTCGCTGCGGCCAACGGATTCAGGGGCGTGCTGGTCGAAGGCTGGAATGTCGGCTGGGACGGCGACTGGTTCTACAACGGCAAGCTGTTCAAGTTCACGCAGCCGCATCCGGACTTCGACCTGAAGGCAGTGACCGACTACGCGCGCAGCAAAGGCGTGCGTCTCGTCGGCCATCACGAGACCTCGGGCGACGTGGGCAATTACGAGCCGCAGATGCCCGCGGCGTTCGCGCTGTACGAATCGGTCGGCGTCAGGCAAGTGAAGACCGGCTACGTCGCGGACGCGGGCGACGTGCGTCGTATCGACGAAAACGGCATCGAGATACACGAATGGCACGACGGGCAGTTCCAGGTCGGCCACCACCTGCGCGTGCTGCGCGAGGCGGCGAAACACCAGATCAGCATCAACGCGCACGAACCCGTGAAGGACACTGGACTGCGCCGGACCTACCCGAACTGGATTTCACGCGAAGGCGCCCGCGGTCAGGAATACAACGCGTGGGGTGATCCGGTGAACCCGCCGGAGCACGTCGCGATCCTGCCGTTCACGCGCATGCTGGCAGGCCCCATGGACTACACGCCGGGCATCGTCGATCTCGACGGCTTCTCCCCGAAACACCGCGTGCCACACACGCTGGCGAAGGAGCTGTCGCTCTACGTCGTGCTGTACAGCCCGGTGCAGATGGCAGCCGACCTGCCCGAAAACTACGCGCAGCAACCGGAGGCGCTCCAGTTCATCAAGGACGTGCCGACCGACTGGGACGAAAGCGTGGGGGTTGCCGGCGAGGTCGGCGACTACGTCGCGATCGCGCGCAAGCAGCGCGGCAGCCCGGACTGGTTCCTCGGCGCATTGACCGACGAGAACGCCCGCTCGCTGCGCTTGCCGCTCGACTTCCTCGACCCGAAGGCGCGCTACGTCGCCGAGATCTATCGCGATGGGCCGCAGGCCGACTGGAAGACGCGGCCGCACGAGCTCGTGGTCGAGAAGCGCAACGTCACCGCGGCCGATACGCTGGAACTCGGGCTGGCGTCCAGCGGCGGAGCCGCGATTCGATTCAAGCAGGCAAGATGAGCGGAGCCGCCGATGAAACCAACACCGTTTTTGGCCCTGAACCCGTGAAAGCCCGCATCCTGCTGGTGCTCGTCTCGCTGGTCGCGAGCGTGCTGATCGGCCTGGCGCTGGCCGCTCGCGGCGGCAGTGCCACCGGCAAGTCGCGAGACGACGGCATCGTTATCGGGCTGTCGATGGACACGCTCAAGGAAGCCCGCTGGCAGGCCGACCGGGACATGTTCGTGCGGCGTGCGGGCGAGCTCGGCGCCAGGGTGCTGGTGCTTGCCGCCAACAGCGACGATACCGTGCAGGTCAGCGACGTCGAGAAGTTGATTACCAGGAAGGTCGACGTGCTGGTCGTCATTCCCCACGATGGCACGGCGATGGCGAAGGCCGTCACGATGGCGCACGAGGCCGGCATCCCCGTGATCGCGTACGACCGGATCATCCGCGACAGCGACCTCGACCTGTACGTGAGCTTCGACAACGAGCGCGTGGGCGAGCTGCAGGCGAAATTCCTCGTCGACCACCTGCCCACTCCCGGCAAAGGCCGGATCGTGCGCATCTACGGCGCCAAGACCGACAACAACGCCTCCCAGTTCAAGCGCGGGCAGGACCGTGTGCTCGAGCCCTACATCGCCCGCGGCGACATCGTGGTCGTGCACGAGGACTGGGCCGAAGACTGGAAACCTGAGAACGCCAAGCGCATCGTCAATGCGGCGATCACTGCTTCGGGACCGGGTATCGACGCTGTGCTCGCCAGCAACGACGGCACTGCTGGCGGTGCGATCCAGGCACTGAGCGAGGAAGGCCTCGCGGGCAAGGTGCTGGTGACCGGACAGGACGCCGACACGGTGGCACTGCAGCGTATCGCCGCAGGTACGCAGGCGATGACGATCTACAAGCCGCTGAAGACGCTGACGCGCGGCGCGGCCGAGCTCGCCGTGCAGGTGGCATCGAAGCGTCTCGTCGTGGCGCGCAGCACGGTCGAAAACGGTCACGGCCCGGTGCCGGCCGCCCTCTACGACGTCGTTACCGTGACGCGTGACAACCTGCTCGACACCGTCGTGCGCGACGGGATGGCGACCTACGACGACGTATATCGCGGCATCCCCGAAGCGCGGCGTCCCCCGCGCCCATGAGCGAACGCATCGTCCTCGAAGCACGCGCGGTCGTGAAGCGCTTCGGCGCTGTGACGGCGCTCGGCGGCGTGAGCTTCGACCTGCGAGCGGGCGAGGTGCACGCGCTCTGCGGCGAGAACGGGGCGGGCAAATCGACGCTGATCAGGCTGCTCGCCGGCGTGCATCCGCACGGGAGCTACGAAGGCGACATCTTCGTCGGCAATACCCCGGTTGAGTTCCGCTCGACACGCGACGCGGAGGGTGCCGGCATCGCCATCATTCACCAGGAACTGGCGCTGTTCCCGGACATGACGGTGGGTGAGAACCTGTTCCTCGGCGCATTTCCGCAGCGGTTCGGGCGCATCGACTGGGATCGCGTCTACGCGCAGTCCGCTGCAACACTCGCCGACTGTGGCATCCAGCTCGACCCGGCGGTCCGGGTCGGCGACCTCGGTGTCGGCCAGCAGCAGCTCGTCGAGATCGCGCGCGCGGTTGGACGCAAGCCGAAGGTGCTGGTCCTGGACGAGCCCACCGCCGCACTGGCGCGCCACGAGATCGACACACTGATCGACCTGGTGCGTCGCCTGCGTAGACGCGACGTCGCCTGCGTGTTCATCTCGCACAAGCTCGACGAGGTGTTCGCGATCGCCGACCGTATCACGGTGCTGCGCGATGGCTGTGCGCAGGGCACGTTGCCTGTGGCAGAGACCGACGCCGGCGAGATCATCCGCAGGATGGTCGGTCGTCGTATCGAGGACCACTACCCGCGCCGGCAGTCCACGCCTGGCCGCACGTTGCTTGCGTTGCACGGTGTCGACGTGAAAGCGCCCGCGGACGGCGCACTTTCGCTCGGCGGCATCGAATTCGAAGCCCGAGCAGGTGAAGTGCTCGGGATCGGCGGCCTGATGGGTGCGGGACGCACCGAGCTGCTGCTGCACCTGATGGGACTCTGGGGCACGAGGATCACGGGAACGGTCGAACTCGACGGCCGGCCATTTGTTGCGCGGAATCCGCGCGAGGCACTCGCGCAAGGTCTCGCTCTCGTCACCGAGGACCGCAAGCGCTTTGGGCTCGTGTCGCCGCAGGGCGTCACCTTCAACGTTTCATTGTCGTCGCTACGCAGTCTGCGCCGCGGTCTCATGGTCGATCGCAACCGGGAAGCAGGGCACGCGAAATCCATCGTCGAGGAACTGCGCATCAAGGCGCAGAACCTCGAGCAGCCGGTCGGCACGCTTTCGGGCGGCAACCAGCAGAAAGTCGTGCTCGGCAGGATGCTGCTGACACAACCCCGGGTCCTGCTGCTCGACGAGCCGACGCGCGGCATCGACGTCGGCGCGAAACTCGAGGTGTATGAGCTCGTCAACCGGCTCACGGCGGCTGGACAGGCGATCGTGCTCGTCTCGAGCGAGCTCGGCGAGCTGATGGGCATGAGCGACCGCATCGTGATGCTGTGCGACGGCCGCATCGGCGGCACGTTCGAACGGTCGGAAGCGACCCAGGAGCGATTGCTGGCCGCAGCGATGGGCCGCCTGGAGCGCGCTGCTTGAATCGCTTCGCTACCCGCGAACTGTCGATGCTGGTGGCACTGGTTGCCATCTGGGCGTTCTTCGCGTGGCAGGAGCCGGTGTTCCTCTCCGCGCGCAACCTGTCGCTGCTCTCGGTCGAACTCGCCGTCACCGCGGTGCTGGCCCTCGGCATGCTCGTGGTGCTGCTGCCCGGCCAGATCGACCTGTCGGCGGGCAGCGGCGTGGGACTCGCCGGCGCCGTCGCCGCCGTCCTGGTGTTCTGGCACGACGTGCCGGCTCCCGTCGCGCTGTTGATTGCAACGCTTGGCGCAGTGCTGGTCTGGTCGGCGATGGGTGCGCTGATCGCGATCGAGCGGATCCCGGCCTTCATCATGACGCTGGGCGGCCTGCTGGTCTTCCGTGGCTTGCACTGGCTCGTGATCGAAAGCCAGACCGTGCCTGTCGTCGTGGGTGGCAGCCAGAACGTGTACTCGTTGCTTACGACGTATTACCTGCCGGAGGCCGCTGGTTACGCACTTGCCGGACTGGCGGTGACGGCAATCGTCGCATCGGGGCTAGCTGCACGGCAGCGCCGGCAGTCCTACGGGTTCCCGGTTGACGACGGCGAACTCACGTTCCTGAAGCTGTTCGTTCTTGCGCAGCTCGTCTTTCTGGTCGTCATCGTCTCCAACGGCTATCGCGGTGTACCGATCGCGCTGGTCATCCTCGGTCTCGTCGCGGTGCTGGTCCACCAGCTGGTGACGAACACGCCGTTCGGTCGCTATCTCTACGCGATTGGCGGCAACGCGGAAGCCGCGGTGGTATCCGGCGTGCCGGTGCGCAACACCATCATCGGTGCCTACGCACTCATGGGCGGCATCGTGGCGCTGACCGGATTCATGCAGACCGCGTACTCGGGCGCGTCGACGTCGACCGTCGGCTCCCTGATGGAACTCGATGCGGTCGCGGCCTGCGTGATCGGCGGCACGAGCCTGCGGGGCGGGCGCGGCACCGTGCTCGGCGTATTGTTCGGCGCGCTGATCATGGCCAGCCTGCTGAACGGCATGACCTTGATGGCAGTCTCACCGGAGGCCAAGTACATTGCGCGCGGCAGCGTGCTCGCGCTCGCCGTGTGGCTCGACCTTCGACTTGGAAAGGACCGATAGTGCGCAAGCAAAAGCCGACACTGGGTTTTTGGCAGATCTGGAACATGTGCTTCGGGTTCCTCGGCATCCAGTTCGGCTTCGCGCTGCAGAACGCGAACGTCAGCCGCATCTTCCAGTCCCTCGGTGCATCGATCGACGACTTGCCGATTCTCTGGCTGGCAGCGCCAGTCACCGGGCTGGTCGTGCAGCCGATCATCGGCTACCTGAGCGACCGCACCTGGGGCCGTCTCGGTCGCCGCCGTCCGTATTTCCTGATCGGCGCGCTGCTCGCCACGGCGGCGCTCGTGGTCATGCCGAACAGCCCATACCTGTGGATGGCAGCCGGCATGCTGTGGATTCTCGACGCGTCGATCAACGTGTCGATGGAACCGTTCCGTGCGCTGGTCGGCGACATGCTGCCCGACCGGCAGCGTTGCCGCGGCTACTCGATGCAGAGCTGGTTCATCGGCGTCGGTGCAGTGGTCGCCTCCGCGCTGCCATGGATCCTCACGAATGTCTTCGACGTCGTCAACGTGGCCGAGCCGGGCCAGCTGCCGCAGTCCGTGAAGCTCGCGTTCTATCTTGGCGCTGCTGCGTTCCTCGGTGCTGTGCTCTGGACCATCTTCAGCACGCGCGAATACTCACCGGCGGAACTTGCGGAATTCGAGGAGCGAGTCGATGACCAGGCGGGCGGTGCCGAACGGCTCGCGCACACGCCTGGGTGGTATCGAAAATCCGCAGCGGCGTGGATCGTCGTGGGCGCGGCCTTCGCGGCAGCCGTTGCGCTGTTCGGGTGGGACAAGCAGCTCTACGTGCTCGGCTGCGGACTCGTCGCATTCGGTTTGCTGCAGATCATCGTCGCGTCACGGCAGCAACGCGGTAACACCGGGGGCATGCTGCACAACGTGATCAACGACCTGTATCTGATGCCGAAAGTGATGCGGCAGCTGGCAGTCGTGCAGTTCCTGTCCTGGTTTGCGCTGTTCGCCATGTGGATCTACACGACCGCAGCGGTCACCGAGCACCATTACGGCACGACCGATGCGGCCTCTGCGGCCTACAACGAGGGAGCGAACTGGGTCGGCATCCTTTTCGCCGCGTACAACGGCTTTGCCGCGCTCGCCGCGCTGTTCATCCCGAAGCTCGCCGAAATGCTCGGCCGTCGCAAGGCGCACCTGGTCTGCCTGTGGTTCGGTGCGCTCGGCTTCGTTTCGGTCCGCTTCATCGAGGACCCGCGGCTGCTGCTGGTGTCGATGATCGGCGTCGGCATCGCCTGGGCTTCAATTCTGTCGCTGCCGTACGCGATGCTGTCGCAGGCGGTGCCGATGAAAAAGATGGGAATCTACATGGGAATCTTTAATTTCTTCATCGTGATCCCGCAGATTCTCGCGGCCAGCGTGCTCGGCATCCTGGTGCGCGCGCTGTTCGGCGGCCACAGCATCAATGCGCTGGCGCTCGGCGGGTTGCTGCTGGTCCTCGCAGGGTTGGCTACCCTGCGCGTCGACGACCACGAAGACCGGGATTGATGACGTCCTTTCTCAGGGAGCATGGTAGATCTCCAGGGGCACGCGACGCTGCGCGAGCAACGCGCGCACAGGCATCTCGAGCGCGCTGCCGCCGCAGGCTGCGCGCTGCAGTGTCGCGAGTTTGGAGGCTCCGGTGACGTGCAGCACCAGCAGGTCCGTGTCGAGCAGAGTCGGCAGCGTCAGGCTGAGCCGCGCCCTGGGTTCTACGGGAGCGAAACCTGCGACCACGCTTGTCGTACTGGAAAGATCCAATGCCGTTGCGAGACCGGGCATGTCGGGGAACAGTGAGGCGAAATGCCCGTCGTCACCCAGCCCTAAGATGACTGCGGCGAAGGGTCGCGGTACTTTCCTGAGCGCCTCGCTCCAGCGTGAGGCAGCTTCGGCGCCGGTTGGATCGACGGCGACCAGCATCGCGACTGACGCTGGAGCACCCGTAAAGGCCTCGCGCACGAAGCGCAGATTGCTGGCGGGATCGTCCACCGCGACGCAGCGTTCATCGGCCAGCGTCACGAAGACGTTGGACCAGTCGAGCTCGCGTGCGCCGAGCTCGCGCAGGAAGGCCGCGGGCGTCCGACCACCCGAGACGACCAGGCCCGCCGCACCGTCCGCAGCCAGCCGACGCTCGAGCGCTGCCGTCACGTCGGTCGCCAGACTCCGCGCGAGTGCCTCGCCGCTCGGGAATACGTGATCCGCCATCGTCAGACTTCCTTGTGAGACTCGCAACCAGCGCGTGCGAGGCTGTAACGCTGGCGTCGAAGCTACGCGTGGGCCAGATCACCGCAGGACCCGCGGATCACGAGCTTCGGTTCGATCAGCGCGGATTCGACCGGCTCGCCGGAGGTCATTTTCAGCAGGTTATCGACGAGCATGTCGGCCGCGCGATGCGTGTCCTGCTGCACGGTCGTCAGCGGCGGAATGAAATGTGCCGCCGCTGCGATGTCGTCAAATCCAACGACCGCCACGTCGTCCGGCACCGACCGGCCGTGGTCGCGCAATGCGCCGATCGCACCCATCGCAATGAGGTCGCTCGCCGCAAAGATTGCATCGAACGGCACGCCGGAGTCGAGCAGGCCCGTGGCCGCTTCGTGGCCAGCCTGTTCACTCGACTGCGCTTCGACCGACAGGCGCGGATCGGGCTCGATGCCTGCTTCGCGCAACGCCCGCTCGTAGCCGCTGAAACGCGCCTGGAATTCCGGCCAGTGATCGGATGAGCTGCCGACGTAGGCGATGCGCTTGCGTCCGAGGCGCAGCAGGTGACGGGTTGCCTGCAACCCGCCCGCGGTGTTGTCGGTGCGAACGTAACGACCCGGCGTGCCGTCCACGTCCGGCCCCCAGATGACGAAATTGGCGCCAGCGTCAGCGAGCTTCTGCAGTCGCGGCATCGACGAGATGTAGTCGCCGTAGCCGAGCAGGATCAACCCGTCGGCGCGATTGCTGAGCTGGTATTCCGTGTGCCAATCGTCGCTCAACTGCTGGAAGGACACGAGCAGGTCGAGACCGCGCCGGGCCGTCGCGCGCGTGATGTGACCCAGCATCGACAGGAAGAACGGGTTGATCTGGCCGTCTTCGGAGGATTCCTCGAACAACAGCAAGGCCAGCGTGTTCGAGCGGCGCGTGCGCAGGCCGGCCGCACGGCGATCCGTACGATAGCTGAGTTCACGCGCAATCGATTCGATGCGTTCGCGGGTCTCGGGACGGACCAGGGGGCTGTTGCGCAAGGCGCGCGACACCGTGGCCTGCGAAACCTCCGCGAGGCGGGCGATGTCGCGTGATGTCGGCCGCGTGCTTTTCATTGATCCCCCGGGAAGCGGGCGCACGCTAGCATGCGCCCGGTGGGGCATCAACGATCCGGCATCTGCGCCTCAGCGACGGGTCAGGCGATCGTCTTCGGGTTGCCAGACGCCGCTGCCATCGGTGCAGGCGACCGAGCGGCCCTCGCTCAGGCCAAAGGAACCGTGCGCGATGAGCCGGAACCGGCGGCACCCGTCGATGCCGTACTCGGGGTCGAGCGGCGTCAGCTGGTACGTCACGCGGGTGTTCGGATTGGTCCAGCGGACGCTCTGGCCGTAGTCGGCGAGTTCCAGCGAATGGCCGACGCAGGAGCGGTCCGTCTTGTCCATGCGTCGCCCGACTTCGGAGCCGATGGCCGCGCCGATGACCGTGCCGATCACGATGGCCACGTTGCGCTCGGTGCTGCCCTTTGCGATCTCCCCGCCGATCGCGCCGCCCGCGACGCCACCGACGACGCCACCAAGCACTTGCCCGATCCGGCCGCGATCGCACGAGCCCGAGCGCACGCCATAGTCGTAGTCCCAGGCGCGACCGCTGTAGCCGGCATAGGTCGGATCATTCTGCTTGCGCCAGCCATGCGCAGGCGCCCAGCTCGGGGGTGTCGCGAGCGCAGCGCAAGGCAGGGCCATGAGCAGCGCAATTCCTGCGCGTTGCGCCAATGTTGTGAACGATTGCATCAAAACCTCCTCGGCTCGTCAGCGATCGAGTCCCGATTGGACACGCGGGGAACGCTAACCCTCCCTGCGGGCGTCGACACGACGAGCGGGCCAATGAGTGACTCGCGTCACGCGCGCGAACCGCGTTAAGTCAAAGCCGGGCGAGCCGCGATTGGTTCCGGCCCGAAATGCCGTCGAACCCATGACCCACCAGCCACGGGCCCGTGCAACCGTCCGCATTTCTTCAAGGACTCCAGCCAGATGCCTCCGTTCCGCAAAGCCCTGACTCGCTTTTCGCCCTGGCTGACCCTCGTGGCCGTCTACATGGTGCTCGGCCTCGCGGGCCGGGCCTTCCTGTGGGCCAGGTTCGGTATTGGGGCCGACGTCGGCACCTCGCGGCTGCCGTACGTCCTGGCGGCGGGTTTCATCAACGACCTGATCGAAAGCCTGTACCTGTTCGGGCCTTTCGCCCTCTACATCCTGCTGGTGCCTGACCGCTGGTTCCGGTCGACCGCGAATCGCGTGATCCTGTACGGCGCCACCGCCGCGACGATCACGGGTTTGATCTACCTGACCGCGGCGGAATACTTCTTCTTCGAGGAGTTCGACGCACGCTTCAACATCGTCGCGTACGACTACCTCGCGTATCCGACCGAAGTGTTCACTGACATCTGGGAGGCGTACCCGGTGCTGAAGGTGCTGGGCATTGCCGTGACGCTGGCGGCACTGGCGGTCTTTTTCCTGCGCCGCTCGATCAAGCCCGGATTCGATCACGTTGTCCGCTTCCGCGAGCGACTCGTGGCGTTCGCGCCCTATGCCGTGGTGCTGGCCTTCGCGGTTGCGTTCTACCCGACGAACGCCCTGTCGCTGTCATCGAACCGCGTTGAAAACGAGCTGGTGCAGAACGGCCAAAGCAGCTTTTTCCGCGCGGCGCGCACCAGCGACATCGATTACGAGTCGTACTATGCGAGCGCCAGGCCGGCTGACAACCTGCGCCTGCTGGAGACCGAACTTGCGCCCGACGGCGCCCAATTCACGCAGTTGGCCCTGGGCAAGATGAGCCGTCGGCACCCTGCCCGACCCGATGGCTTCGGCAAGCTCAACGTCGTCGTCGTGTCGAGTGAGTCGTTCGGTGCCGAGTTCAGCAAGCTGCATGGCGCGGACAAGGACTGGACGCCGAACTTCGACTCCTACGCGCAACGGGGACTCTGGTTCGCCAACGCGTACGCCTCCGGCACTCGCACCGTGCGCGGTCTCGAAGCGATCACTGCCTCGCTCCCGCCGATCCCGACTGTCTCGATCCTGCGACGGCCGGGCAACCAGGGCATCGGCAGCTGGGGCAAGGTCATGAACGACCTCGGTTACCAGAGCAGCTTCCTCTACGGCGGCTACGGCTATTTCGACGACATGAACACGTTCTTCGCGGGAAATGGATTCCAGGTGCTCGACCGCACGGACATCGAAAAAGTCCGTTTCGAGAACGTCTGGGGCGTCGCTGACGAAGACCTGTTCGACCGCGCGATCCAGCACTACGGCGAGCAGTTCCAGGCCGGCAAGCCGTTCTTCTCCATCATCATGACGACGTCGAACCACAAGCCGTTCACGTTCCGTCCGGGTCTCGAGCAACGGGGTATACCGGAGGAGGGCGGCGGCCGGCAGGCGGGCGTGCGCTACGCCGACTACGCACTCGGTTATTTCCTGCGCGAGGCCGCCAGGGCGCCGTGGTTCGACAACACGATTTTCGTCGTGGTCGCCGATCACGGTGCGCGCGTCTACGGCAAGGCCGAGATTCCGCTCGAGACCTACGAGATTCCGCTGCTGATCTACTCGCCGAAGCACATCGCAGCACGACAGATCGACACGCTGATGACGCAGATCGACATCGCACCGACCGTACTCGGCTTGCTGGGTCTGTCGTACGAGGCGCCGTTCTTCGGTATCGACTCACTGCACGAGCGGCCCGACCACGCGCGCATTGCGCTCTTCAGCCACAACCACGACGTGGCGATCCTGCGTGACAACCACCTCGTGGTGCTGGGTCTCGGCAGGACGCACCAGTCGCTGACCTACGACCCGCTGGCGAAGACCTTCAAGTCCCGCGCGGACGACGCGGCGCTGCGAGACCTCGGGGTCGCGTATTTCCAGACCGCGGCCGACCTGTTCAAGACGAATCGCTACAACTGATTTAAGCTCTCGCCTGCGACCAATCACCACGGGAGTGAGCGACATGGGCAAGGGCATGGATCGAAAGAAGGAAACGAAGAAGAAGCCGGCGAAGTCGAAGGAAGAGAAGCGCGCCGAGAAGAAAGCCAAGAAAGGCTGATTGTCGACTTCGGGATGACGGTCGTGCGGATCGGTCACCCCGCCGGCGCACCGGGCGGGGTCACCGGCCCGGCTTGCGCTTCGGACCCGGCGGGCGCCGCGGCGCATCGGTCGGTACCCGGGGCAATCCCGTGTGCTGGGTGCGGAACGGCTGTGCAGTCCTGGCCTTCGCCGCCGGCTTCGGCTGCGATCTCGTCGGCGCTGCCGTAGTCTTCCCGGGCTTGCGCTGACCTTCGTGGGCACGGCCGGTGCCGATCGGCTGGTACGTCGGCACCAGCTGGTTCCGGCCATTGCCGATCAGGTCGGAGCGCCCCATCTGCCGCAGCGCTTCGCGCAACAGCGGCCAGTTGTTCGGATCGTGATAGCGCAGGAACGCCTTGTGCAGGCGGCGTTGGCGCGTGCCCTTTGGAATGACGACCTCCTCCGAGGTGCGCGTCACCTTGTGCAGCGGATTCTTGCCCGAGTGGTACATCGCGGTGGCCGTCGCCATCGGCGAGGGCAGGAATGCCTGCACCTGGTCGGCGCGGAAACCGTTGCGCTTGAGCCAGAGCGCGAGTTCGAGCATGTCTTCGTCGCGCGTACCCGGGTGCGCCGCGATAAAGTACGGAATCAGGTACTGCTCCTTGCCCGCTTCCTTCGAGAATTTGTCGAAGAGTTCCTTGAAGCGATCGTAGGTGCCGACACCCGGCTTCATCATCTTCGAGAGCGGGCCTTGCGCGAGCGCTTCGGGCGCGATCTTCAGATAGCCGCCCACGTGGTGCTGTGCCAGCTCCTTTACGTACTCGGGCGACTCGATCGCGAGGTCGTACCGCACGCCCGATGCGATCAACACCTTCTTCACGCCCTTCAGCTCGCGTGCGCGCCGGTACAGCCTGATCAGTGGTGAGTGGTCCGTGTTCAGGTTCGGGCAGATTCCCGGGTAAACGCAAGACGGCTTGCGGCAAGCGGCTTCGATCTCGCGCGACTTGCATGCGACGCGGTACATGTTGGCCGTCGGGCCACCGAGGTCCGAAATCACCCCGGTGAAACCCGGCACCGTGTCGCGGATCGATTCGATCTCGCGGATCACGGAGTCTTCGGAGCGGTTCTGGATGATCCGGCCTTCGTGCTCGGTGATCGAACAGAAAGTGCAGCCGCCGAAGCAGCCGCGCTGGATCGAGATCGAGAAGCGAATCATCTCGTAGGCGGGAATCTTCGCGTCGCCGTATACCGGATGCGGGACGCGCCGGTACGGCAGCTCGTACACCGCATCGATCTCTTTGGTGGTCAGCGGGATCGGCGGCGGGTTCAGCCACACGTCCGTGTCGCCGTGGCGCTGCACGAGAGCGCGCGCGTTCCCGGGATTCGCTTCGAGGTGCAGAATTCGCGACGCGTGGGCGTACAGGATCGGGTCGTCCACGACCGCTTCGTACGACGGCATGCGGATGACGCTGTGCTCGCGGTCGATTGCTTGTGGGATCCGGCGATGGAACTTCAGTACCGTCTCGTTGTTGCCGACCGCGACGTCACCGCGGCCTTCCGGGTTTGCCCGGGAGGACGCCGTAAACCCATCCTTGGGGGCTCCGGCCGCGCCGTCCATGGCGCGGACGGCCTCCCGGGCAAACCCGGAAGGTCCCGTTGCCGTCGCGTCGACCGACGCTCGCGGCTGTTTGCCGCTCGCTGCTACCGGCTCCATTGCATACGGATCGACCGGCGACGCCAGCGGCCCCGGCGTGTCGATGGTCGTCGAATCGATCTCCGCCCAGCCCTCCGGCAGCGCCTTGCGCACGAACGCCGTGCCGCGCAGGTCGTCGATCTCTTCGATCGTCTTGCCGGTGGCAAGCCGATGCGCGATTTCGCAGATCTGCCGCTCGGCGTTGCCGAAAACGAGCAGGTCGGCCTTGGCATCGAGCAGGACCGAACGGCGCACCTTCTCCGACCAGTAGTCGAAGTGCGCGATGCGGCGCAGCGAGGCCTCGATGCCGCCGATCACGATCGGCACGTCCTTTGCGGCTTCGCGACAACGCTGCGAGTAGACAATGAGGCTGCGATCAGGGCGCGCACCGCCGGCGCCATGCGGGGTGTAAGCGTCATCGGTGCGGACGCGGCGCTCCGCCGTATAGCGGTTCACCATCGAATCCATGTTGCCGCCGGTGATGCCGAAGAACAGGTTCGGCTTGCCCAGCTTCATGAAGTCGCGGGTCGAGTGCCAGTCGGGCTGGGCGATGATGCCCACGCGGAACCCCTGGGCTTCGAGCAGGCGACCCACGATCGCCATGCCGAAGCTCGGGTGGTCGACGTAGGCGTCGCCCGTGACCAGGATGACGTCGCACGAATCCCAGCCGAGCGCGTCCATCTCCGCCTTCGACATCGGCAGGAACGGGGCAGCACCGAAGCGATGCGCCCAGTACTTGCGATAAGAGAAGAGTTCGCGGACGGAGGTCTGCATGGGGCGTGAAGTTTAGACGGCTTGGATCCGATCCTATTCACCTGGCGGGTCAAACTGGTCGCTTTACCTAAGAATTCAACGCGATCCGAGGCGCCAACCTGCCGAGAATTGCGCCCGTACTTGATCGAGGCCTCAATTTTAGACACCATTACGGTACCAAAACGGTACCAGAATGCGCATGCTCAATCTGACGCTGAAAAACATTCCGGCCGAGCTGCACCTTCAGCTCAAGGCGCGTGCCGAATCCAACCGGCGCAGCCTGAACCGGGAAATCCTGGCTTTGCTCGAAGCGCAGCTCGGAGCGCCTGCGGTCGACGTCGCCTCGGAACAGGAGCGGCTCGAGGGTTTCGTCGCAGCCCTGCCGCACGTCGATCACTCGCGGGTGCGACGCTATCGCAGTTCGGGCCGGACGTGATCGTCGTCGACAGTAACGTCATCGCTTACTGCTGGATCAACGGCGATCAGACTGCGCTCGCGCATCGCCTGCGGCAACTGGATCCCGACTGGCACGCACCGGTGCTGTGGCGATCCGAGTTGCGCAGCGTTCTCACCGGGTATCGGCGCGACGGGAGTCTGGACGAGTTCCAGGTGCGCGAAATCATGGCGGCGGCGGAAGCCGCATTCGCAGGCCGGGAGCACTACCTGCCGAGTGATAGCGTGTTTGCGGTGACGGAGGCCAGTCGACTGTCCGCTTACGACGCCGAGTTCGTCGCGCTGGCGGAAATCCTTGGTGCGCCATTGGTGACCGCCGACCGGGCCGTGCTGACAGCATTCTCTGGCGCGCTGACTGTTGCAGATGCCCTGGAGTCGCTCGGCTGACGCGGCGGAGGCAGCTAAGCCAGCGTGTGGTAGACCTTCTGCACGTCGTCGTCCTGCTCGAGCTTGTCGATCAGTTCGAGCACTTCGGTCGCTTCCGCCTCACCGAGCTCGGTCGGGGTGGTGCAGATGTACTCGTGCTCGGCCGAAATCGGGTTGATACCGCGCTCCTCGAGCGCCTTCTGCAGCGTGCCGAAGTCTTCAAACAGGCAGCGGGCGACGAGCTGCGGCTCGCCCTTTTCGCCGGTGCTCTCGCCGAACTCCTCTAGACCGTGGTCGATAAGGTAGAGCTCGAGGTCGTCCTGGTCGATGCCTTCGGGATTCAATCGGAACACGCCCATGCGACGGAACTGGAAGGCGACGCTGCCCGTCGTCGCGAAGTTACCGCCGTTCTTGTTGAACGCGTTGCGGATGGCTGCGACGGTGCGCGTAGGATTGTCGGTCGCGCATTCGACCAGCACGGCAACCCCGTGCGGCGCGTAGCCTTCGTAGATGACCTCTTCGAAGTTCGCGGCGTCGCGTCCGGAAGCGCGCTTGATCGCCGACTCGACCTTGTCCTTCGGCATGTTCACGGCACGCGAGTTCTGGATCGCACGGCGCAGCGCAGGATTCGCGTTCGGGTCGGAGCCGCCTTTCTTGACGGCAATCGTGATGTCCTTGCCGATGCGGCTGAACTGCTTTGCCATGCGGTTCCAGCGCGCGAACATCGTGTGCTTTCTGACTTCGAAAATGCGTCCCATGATTGCTCTGTAAACTCTGGCCGGGCGGGGGGCAGGTAAGGGCGCGCAATCTACCCCAGCGGCGAGTGGTTGGCACGCGGGAATCGAGTACGGCATGAATCGGCAATGATAAAAAATTATTGATTAAATTGCAGTAGATAGATCAAACGTATTGAATTAATGCAGTCAAAATTACAAATTAAATGGCAATGCACGGACGGGTAATGGCATGACTGCGACGCGAACCGCGAGGTCGGCACGGATCCTTTTCAGCCTGTGCGCACTGCTCGCCCTCCCCGCGTACGGCGGGGAGCCCGACGTGGCATGGGTCGAGCGCAGCCGCGCGCTCGCCGATCAGCTCATGAGCGAGCTGAAGGCCGAGCTCGGCCAGGCGATGCAGCAAGGAGGTCCGGTTGCCGCCGTAGCTGTCTGCAAGTCTCGTGCGCCACAGATCGCTGCCCGGTTGTCGGCGTCCGCGGGCGCGGACGTGGGTCGCACGGCCATTCGATTGAGAAACCCGGCGAATGCACCAGACGATCTGGAGCGCGCAATCATGCAAGGCTTCGCGGCCGAGTTGTCGAGCGCATCGCCGGCAGCGACGGCGCCTCCCGAGGCAATCTTCGAGTCCCGGTCAGCCCAGGGGACCGAGCGCCGCTACCTGCGTGCGATCGTCACGCAACCTGTGTGCCTTGCGTGTCACGGTGCGACGCTCGCACCCGAAATCGTGACGGCCATCGCTCGCGATTACCCGCAAGACGCGGCGACAGGATTCGAAACCGGCCAGCTGCGTGGCGCTGTCACTGTTCGATGGCCCGCGAACCGATAATGGGCCTCTATCATCACTGCGTCTTTCCGTACTTGCTGGATTTCGCCATGGGCAGTCGCGTCTTCGACAAGCCGCGAAAGCGCACCCTGGCGCGGGCGTCAGGCCGCATCCTCGAGATCGGCTTTGGCACGGGCCGGAACCTGCCGCACTACCCGCCGGGCGTGAGTCGCATCGAAGCCATCGATCCAGATACGGACCTCGATCGCTTTTCGGGACCACGCATTGCAGCCTCCAGCATCGCGGTCGACTTCCATCACCTCAACGCCGAGCACCTGCCATTCACTGGCGAGAGCTTCGACACCGTAGTCTGCACGCTGACGCTGTGCTCTATTCCCGACGTGGTGCACGCACTCGGCGAAGTTCATCGCGTGCTCAAACCCGGCGGGCGGTTTCTCTTCCTCGAGCACGGGCTGTCGCCGGATGCCGACGTCGCCAGGTGGCAGCACCGTCTCAATCCGCTGCAGCAGCGGATCGGTGGGGGCTGTCACCTCACGCGGGACACGGTCGCCCTGGTCGGGCAGTCGGGCCTGCAACTGCACGATGCCGAGCACTATTACCTGCGCCACATCCCGCGCGTCGCCGGTTACATGACCGAGGGCTCCGCGCTTAAAGCCTGACCCCTGGTGTGGCAGAAAAGAGACGCGCAAATTCGGGCATTGATTCGTATGCAGTGGTTTTTGCGCTGCAAGGTGACGCCCGTCGGCAAACCACGTAAAACGCCAGACAGTCGCAAGCTGGGGGAGACCGGGCGACAGACGAGATAGAAGGCCCGACCGGGGGACGATTGCGGGCCGTCAGGGAAGACCATGCGTCGGAGGAGCCGCGATTCGCTGAACGAGTCGCGGCTTTTTCTTTGGTGGCATCCGCGCGTGCGCCGAAGCGTGGGTACGGCGGGACGAGCGGAGTCGGCGGACATATCCGTGTCCGCGGGCTTGCCCTAGACTCATCGACGATGGCCTGCAAAATCCCGCGCGTTCCTGCTCCGGCAGGGCGACGGGAGTCGAGGAGAACCGATATGACACCGGTCGCACGGACCTTGGGCGTGTTCGCCCTGGGCCTGTTCATCGCAGGCTGCAGTTTCGAGCACCAGGGCGACGACTCCGTTTCGAAGCAGTTCGGCTCGGACTACTTCGGCGCGGGCGGCTCGCTCAACCTCACCGATCCGGTCGCGGGCGACGCAATGCTGGCGGGTGGGCACGTCGCCACGGCGGGCGAGGTGAAGGGCGACCTCATCGCCGCGGGCGGCGAAGTGTCGATCGGCGGCAGCGTCGGCGACGATCTCTACGTCGCGGGTGGCGACGTGCAGGTGGATGCAATCGTCGCCGGCAATGCGCGCGTGGCCGGCGGCGACGTCGCGCTCGGGCCCGCCACGACGATTGCCGGCGGGCTGTCACTGACCGGCGGTCGCATCCGGTTCGAGGGCAACGCGCAGGAATACCTGAAGGCATCGGGCGCCAGCGTACGCCTCGACGGCGTCGTGCGGGGCGACGCCGAGGTCCACGCCGAAGAGGTCGATATCGGCCCCAACACGCGTATCGACGGCAAGCTCGTAGTCCACAGCGCGCGTGAACCCGCGCTGCCGGAAGGCGCGCAGATAGCGGGTGGCATCGAGTTCCACCAGACGGACGTCGGCGACTACGTCGACGAGCACGAGAACGCGCGGGACGTTCACACTGTTGCGCACGGGGTAGGCTCGTTCCTGTGGATGCTCGGCGTGTTCGTCGCCGGCACATTGTTCATGCTCGCCTTCCCGGCGTACTCCACTCGCGCCGCGCAGTGGATCGGACAGGAACCTCTGCGCAGCCTCGGGCTCGGGTTCGTGATCCTCGTGTGCCTGCCGGTGCTGGTCGTCCTGCTGCTGGTCACGATCATCGGCATCCCGCTCGCGTTGATCGTGCTCATGCTCTACCTGTTGCTGCTGTTCCTCGGCTGGGTCACGGCCGCGATGTTCGTCGGCCAGAAACTGCACGGCATCATGCGCAGCGGCACTGTCGCGACGACCGGCTGGAAGCTGTTCGCGCTGCTGCTCGCCGTGCTGGGGTTGTGGCTCGTCGGCCTGGTGCCCGTCATCGGTGGCTGGGTGAAATTTGCGGCATTGCTGCTCGGGATCGGCGCGCTCGTGTGGCAGGGCTGGCCGCGGCGCGATGCTTCGCCGCAAGGCGCGACCTGATTCCGCGCTTGAGGAGTATCGAACGATGATGGCGAACTACTGGCCGCACCTGTTGGCGATGCTAGTCGGCGGGGCCCTGACGGTGCAGGTCGGCATGAACGCGACGCTGGCCCGCGTAATCGGTTCGCCACTCTGGGCATCGGCCGCCAATTTCGCGATTGGCCTGTTCGCGCTCGTCGGGTTCGCCGCCGTCGCGGGTTCACGTGCCTCGACCGGCAGCTTCGGACAGGTTCCGGCGTGGGCGTGGATGGGGGGCCTGCTCGGTGCAGTCTACGTTGCCTCGGTGACGATCCTCGGTCCACGCCTCGGCGGCATGACCATGGTGGCGCTCGTGATCGCAGGACAGTTGATCGTCGCGCTGCTCGTCGATCAGTTCGGCATTCTGGGTTACCCGCAGATCGCTGTGACGCCGACGCGGCTGCTCGGCGCTGCGCTGCTGCTGGTCGGTGCGCTGCTCGTGATGCGGCGCTGAGCCGGTCTATTTCTGCGCGCCGACATGGGCCGGCACTTCCTTCGCGATCTCGTGCGCCATCTGCGTGAGCAGGTGCACGCCCTGCTCGGTCGAGCCACGGCGTGTTTCCGCCGTGACCGTGCCGCGCCAGATCAGTCGTCCCGACGCACGATCGTCGATGAACACCAGGACGGAACCTTCGCGCACCCGCATCTCGCGCGGCACGCTCGACGCCGGCGGCGGCTGCATCTCGCTGGGACTGAGCACCGTGGTCGCCGAGGGTGCGCCGATGCGCTTCTCGTCCGACAGCACGAACTTCTGTGATCCGGCCACCTGGAAACTGACGATCATGTCAGCGGACGCCGCTGAGTCGACTTCGGAATAGCCCTTGCGGCTCAGTTCCGCCGTCACCGTGCCGCGCAGTTGCGAAGCGGTCGACGCGACCATCACTGGGTCGAGTGAACCGGGGCTGCCGAAATCGCCGCCCTTCCAGAAAAACGTCTGCCGGCCGGCAACATTGCCTGCGGGGTCTTCGAAGCTGTCGACGTCCCAATGCGTGGCACAGCCAACCAGCAGGACCAGGGCTCCTACCCCTACGAACGCCATGCGCCGGATCATCGAGTTCTCCTGGAATCCCGTTATGTATGCATGATTGTACCGCCGCCGCCGACCCGGCCGGCGTTTTGTGACGCAGGTCAACGGCTTGAAGCCGCGTATTAGTGCCCCGCGCAGACGGGGGAGCATACTGCGGGCAGCGAAGGTACGACCGGCGCCGGGCCGTTGCCCGGGTGCGCCGCCACCGCGTGATGGAGTTGAAGCCCGTCAATGAAGACTGTGCTGCTTGCCTATGAACGCGACCAGGATCTCGCTGCCGTCGAGAGCGTGATGCAATCGCACGGCCACCGCGTGCTCAAGGCCAAAACCGGCATCGAGGCGCTGGACGTCGTCCGCAACCAGAATCCCGACGCGCTCGTGAGCGATGTGATGCTGCCGCGGCTCGACGGCTTTGCACTGTGCCGCCGGCTCCGCGAGGACCCGTCGTTCGTGCACCTGCCGGTGCTGCTGCATTCATTCCGTGTCGAAGGACCGAAGTACGAGGCTTTTGCCGCCGAAGTCGGGGCGCAACGATTCTTCCCGCGAGGTTCGACACTGGAGGAGCTCGCCGCGACCTTCGACGCAGCGCCGTCTGGCTCTGGCACGATGCGCATGCCCGCGCTGGTGCCCGAACTGCTCGACCGTCGTGAGCAGGATCGCAGGCGGCTCATCGACCTCGAAAAGCAGCTCCGTGACGTCGAAGCGACCAACAAACAGCTGACTGTGGCTGAACGCATCGCGCGCGAACGTGCCGAATACGAGGCACGCGCCCGTGCCGAATTCGCCGCGGTGGAATCGGTACGCATCCGCGAGCTGCAGTTGCGGATCCGCGAGCTGGAGGCCGCGCAACGCCAGGCCGTTGAGGCCGAGTCGCAGGCGCGCGGCGTCGTGGAAGAATCGCGCGCTGAGATCGGCAAGGTGACGCTGCTCGAGGCGCGGGTCAACGAATTGCAGACGGCGCGTTCGCGCCTGCAGTCGGCGGTCAACGACGCCGATCGCGCATTCGCGGCGCAACCCACGCCAACGTGGATCGTCGACATTGACTCGAAACTCGTGCACCTGGCAACCGATTCGGCCGCTGCGTTGGTCGGGCAGGAAGCCGCCGCCCTGCGTGGCAAGTCGTTGAGCGAAATGCTGCCGGGCGTCGGATTCAGTGACGATTCGACGCACGAGACGATACTGCACTGGCAACGCCCGGATGGCAGCGAGGCAAGACTCGAACTGCGGCGTGTCGCCACGAGTTATGCCGGCCGGGCGAGCTGGTTGCTCACCGCGCGGGACGTCAGTTCCGAACTGGCAACGCACGCGCGTGAACAGGAACTCGCCGCGCTCGCCGATGCACTGGAAGCGGCACCCGAGCCATGCGGCGTCGTCGACGGTGAGGGCCGCCTGCGCTACGGCAACTGTGCGCTGCTCGCGTTGCTCAACACGGACCGTGAACGTCTCGGAACGCTCACGCTGCAGACGCTCGAGGTCGAAGGTGCAGCCGATTCGACACCGCGCAGCGTCGAGCGCACCGTCACTGGGGCGCTGCGCCACGACGTGCGCTGGCAACGTCCGGACGGACAGTTGATCGAGGTCGAAATCGCGCTTGCTGCGATCGACGAGCAGACAGGCTTCCGCGTGTTGACCGCGCGGGACGTCGCCTGCTCGAGGCGTGCCGCAGAGCGCAATGAGCGCGATCACGTGCGCGTGAGCCGCCTGCTCGAACTCGCGCAGCGCTCGCATGAGCTGACGGAAGCCGAAATTCTCGACCGTACGCTGCTGCTGGCACGGGACCTGACGCGTAGTGCGCAGGGTTATTTCTTCCTGCCGGTGGGCGACGCGACGACGCTCGAGCTGGCCGCACGCCGCGGCTCAGCGGCCACCGAGCCACTGACGGCGCTTACGCACTGGCGCGGGCCGCCGCCGCCCGCAACGGCATTGGGCGAATGCGCGGCTTCGCAGCGCCCGGTGATTCGTGACGAGGCGGAAGGCACGGCTGCGCTGCGAGCCGCGGGATTGCCGGCACAGTTGCAGCGTCAGCTCGTGATGCCCATGCTCGACGGCGGCCGCCTCGCGGGCGTGCTGCTCGTCGCGGACGCGGCCCAGCCGTATGACGACGACGACCGTCGACACGCCGAACACATTGCAGACGCAGCGACCAAGCTGCTGCGCCGCCGCCGCTCGGACGCCGAGATCGTCACCGCCATGGATCACATGGAGCGGGTGATGTTCGGCGCGATCGAGGCGCTGGCACAACTCGCCGAGACACAGGATGCGTGCAAGACCGGGCGCGCGCGCCGCGTCGGCGACTATGCGGCCGGCGTCGGCACTGCGCTCGGGCTGCCGGGTCACACCGTGCGCGGTCTGCGCGTGATGGGTCAGCTGATTGACGTCGGCATGCTGCAGATTCCGCGCGAACTGCTGTGGCGGCCCGGCATCCTGTCCGCCTCGGAGTTCGAACTCGTGAAGACGCACGCCGAGCGCGGCTTCGAAGTCCTGCGTGCCGTCGAATTCCCCTGGCCCGTCGCGGATGCCGTGCGCCAGCATCACGAGCGTCTCGACGGTTCTGGCTACCCGCGCGGGCTGAAGGGCGAGGAGATCCTGCTCGAGGCCCGGATCGTCGCGGTCGCCGATGCCGTCGAAGCGATGCTCTCACCCCGTCCGCACCGACCGGCACTGACCTTGACGGCGTGCCTCGACGAGCTTCAGTCGCAGGCCGGTCGCCGGTACGATGCGAGGGTGGTCAAGGCCTGCGTCAAGCTGCTGCGGGACGGACAGGTGGCGGCCGTTCCGATCCATCAGGAAGGCGAAGCGGCCGTCGGGCAGCGAATCGCCTGAGGCGATTCGCGCGATGCACCTGCAGTTCTACGGCGCGGCCGGTGAAGTCACCGGTTCCTGCCACATCCTCACCGTTGGCGGCCGCACGCTGCTGCTCGACTGTGGGCTGATCCAGGGCGGCGATCAGCCCGACATCCGCAATCGGCAGCCTTTTCCGTTCGATGCCGCAGCGATCGACGCGGTGGTGTTGAGCCATGCGCACATCGATCACTGCGGGCGACTGCCGCTGCTGCGCAAGCGCGGGTTCCGCGGACCGATCTACGCGACCCCGGCGTGCCGCGACCTTGCGCGCATCCTGCTCGCGGACAGCGCCTTCATGGCTGAGCGCGAGGCGGAGCGCTACCGCCGCAAACAGGCCGAACACGGCAATCGACACGCGCGTGGCTTTCCCGATCCGCTGTTCACGCGAGTGGACGCGGACGAGACGATCCAGCAGTTCAAACCGGTGGCGTACGGTCGCGCGATCGAGGTTCTACCCGGCGTCACGCTGACCTTCCGCGACGCCGGTCACATCCTCGGCTCTGCCAGCGTGTGGCTGCAGCTCGAGGAGGAGGGCGCGCGCGCGCGCATCGTCTTCAGTGGCGACGTCGGGCAGTACGACTCGCCGATCCTGCGCGACCCGGAAGGCAACGGCGCGGCAGACGTCGTGGTCATGGAGAGCACCTACGGCAATCGCCGGCATCGCGAGCGCAGCGAAACGCTGCGTGAATTCGGCGAGATCCTGCGTGCGGCACGGGCCGGCGGCGGCAACGTCCTGATCCCCGCCTTCGCGGTGGGACGCAGCCAGGAAGTCCTCTACGAGCTCGCCAGTCACTTCGACGAGTGGCGCGTGGGCGACTGGCATGTGTTCCTGGACAGTCCGATGGCCATCGAGGCGTCCGAGATCTACTGGAAGCATCCCGAGCTGTACGATGCGGAAGCGAGCGCCGCGCGCCGCGATGCTGGCCGCATGCCGGCGCTGCCGAACCTCAAGCTCTGCCGCTCCGCCGAAGATTCCATGGCGATCAACCTGCTGCGGGGTGGCGCGATCATCATCGCGGGGAGCGGGATGTGCAGCGGCGGGCGCATCGTGCATCACCTCAAGCACAACATCACCCAGCGCGAGTGCGACGTGATTTTCACCGGCTTCCAGGCGGTGGGAACGCTCGGGCGTGCGATCGTCGACGGTCGCGAGCACGTGCGCATTCATGGCGAAAAATTCAAGGTGAACGCGCGTATCCACACGCTCGGCGGATTCTCCGCCCACGGCGATCAGGAAGACCTGCTGCGCTGGCACGCGGGCGTCGGGGGCAAGCCGCACACGTACCTGGTGCACGGCGAAGCAGAGGGTGCGAGCGGGCTGAGCGATGCGCTGCGCGCGCTAGGAGCGCAGGCGGAGGTGGCAAAACCTGCGCAGCGGGTTGATCTCACGCGCCTCGGTGGGCGCTGAGACTCGCCGGTTCGACTGCAGGCTCCTGTCGCGCCGTCGGGCCGGTCGTTCCCGCGGTCGGCGGAGCATTGACCGGCTCGCGCGCGTAACTGCGCGCTGCGGGGGCGATCGTCGGCGTCGGATTGACGAAGCGCGGTGCCAGTGGGTCGGGCCGTACGACCGGCGCCGGCGTATTCGGCGCAACGGCCGCCGCGGCACCGGACGGATCGGATAGTTTCGTGACGGGTCCCGGGAGCGAGGCGAGTTCGGCCTGGATTTCTTCGAGCGTCCGCGCACGCGTAGGCGCGGCCGGGGAGACGATCGTAGTTCCGGCCAGGCGTGCTTCCACCTCTGCATGCTGCTCGCGCGACAACTGGCGCGACGGCGTGTCAGGTGGACTGATGCGGCGTGCGAGGACCTGGGCCTGCGGGTCATCGGGAACGACGGCGAGCACACGCTGCACGAGCCGTTCGGCTTCTGGCTTGTGGCCTGCGTCGAGTTCCTGCTGCGCGCGCTGCAACAGCAGGTCGACCGTCCTGGCGAGCGCGACCTGCGCTTCCGCGTGCTCGGGTTGCGCGAGCAGCACGGCCTGGAACAGGTCGAGCGCGTGGCGGCCTTCGGGCGTCTCGAGTCGGCCTGCGTGCAGGGCTGCCCGGGCTCGCGACAGGACCGGATCCGCGCGTCCAGATGCAGCATTTTCAGGGGCGTGCATCACCGGTGCCGCGGCGACTGTCGTCGCCTCCGGGGCATCCGGCTCGCCGCCGACGAAGAGCGGGACGACCAGCACGAGCGTCACCAGGCCGGTCAGGGCGAGGTAGCCGCGGGGCATGCCGGCCGTCGGACGGCGCAGACCGCGCAGCAACGGCGCCAACGGGTCGCTGGCTTCGCGCCCCGCGCGGCGCTCGACATGCCGGCGGATCGCGGCCTGCAGGAACATGCCCGCGCGCCGTGCGGACGTGGGTTTGTGCATGAACCGGTAGACGTGGCCGGCGCTGATCAGCGGGGCCAGGAGGGGTTCGTCGGCACGCGAGCCGGCGACGCAGACGATGACGTCGGGGAACTGCGCGACGATCTGCTCGATGAGGGTATCGCCGCGGGTCGAGACCGCGGCCATGTCGATGACCAGCACGCCGCAGCGTCCGGTGATCAACAGGTCGGCCGCCTCATCGGCCGAGCGCGCACGCCAGACCGGATTCTGCTCGCCAACCGCTGCGCGCGCCGACTGAAACAGTTCCTGGTCGGCCGTCAGTACGACCACGTCCACGAGCAGTGCGCCCGGAACGCGGGCAACGTGAACGGCCAGGTCGGCCTCACTGGGGACGGGCAAAGGCTTGCGGGGCATCGTGGCGTCATTGCACGCTAACCCGCCCCGACACACCACTTCAGGATGTCAAAAACATGAAGCAATTCAAAAAAATACCCGTGCTTCGCCAGCCTGGGTCCGGGCCAGTTTTGTGGCGCTGCAGCGACACTTGCGCGTCTGCCTACTCGACATAAGCGGGTCCCGCGAGCATGATCGGTCGCACCTCCGTCCGAGGCCGTGCACGCGGCCGGGGAAGTTTCATGCGGGGAATCGAATTCACGTCACGGCTCCCTCGCCACAAGCGTCATGCGCTTGAGCGGATCCTCTTTTTCAACGGCTGCCAGGATCGTTTCGCACGCGGCATCGTCGACGTCATCGACAAATATGGTCCGCCCGAGATCTTGGACGACGGCGAGGGGCTGCGTGTGCGTGTGGGCAACCTGCCGGACGTCCAGTGCCTGTTCGCGGTGGAGACGTTGACCGCTCGCCCGGTCGGCGTGGCTGTCTACAACCGCGCCGACCTCGAGCACGTGACCGTGCTGCACCTCGGCATGAGCGAGGACTACTGCACCGGCGGCATGAACGACGACGTCGGGCTGTTGTTGCGACTGATGGGCGAGGTGCGCCGGTCGTCACGGCGCATGAAGGGCGTGCGTCGCCTTGAAGTGCTTTACGGCGGACAACGGTCGCGCGCTGTCGCGCTCTGAATCCCTACGGTACGGCCTGCGCAGGCTCGCCCGAACCCAACAAGTCGTCGACCATCGCCTTCACGGCCGCGATCTGCGGCCCGGCCTGGGTTGCGTACTCCGCGCTGCTGTAACCCCACCAGTCCCAGCAGCCGTTCGGGTTGAGCGGCTGGAAGCTCGGTTCGACCTGCGGAAACAGGACGACGATGCGACCCGCGTCGGCAGCTGCCAGGTAGCCGGCCTGCTGCACGAAGGCATCGTTCACGAACGAAGCGCCCTGCTTGCAGCCGTGAAAAGCCACGTGCAGGCGACAGCGTCCGGCAGCGTCGTTGCCAGAGCAGGCCGCTGGGATGTAGAGCCACCCGCGCGCGGCGAACCCATCGGCGTCAGCGGCCGTCGCATACGACGCCTGCGAGAAGTGCACCAGCGAGCCTGGCTTGACGCCGGTAGCCTGCGCGCCGAACGAGCCGTACAGGTGCTCGAGCATCTGCCGCGCGCCGTCGACGCCGCAGCTGCCGACGAACGGCGTGGCGGTCTTACCGCAGTCCTGGAGGCCTGCGGCAGCCGCGGGGAATGTGTGGCCGGCGCCTGCGAGTTCGTTGCGCTGCACGCCGAGCGGGTCCACGAACAGTTCGTAGTACGCCTGCAATGCATCCACGACTGGCTTTGCTACCACTGGATCGGCACCGCCGTGGAAGATCCACACGCGATCGTTGGCCAGGTTCGCAATCGGGTCAATGCGGCCGGCGAGGGCGAATTCACTCGTGCGACCGGCAAGTTCGTCGACGGCGATCGGTTCGTCACCCTTCATGCAGCGACCGAGCGCATGGCGCAGCGAATTCTCCGCGCAGTAGTACGGGCCGGCGGCCACGACGCCCACGCCGCTCACCAGGGAAGAATGTGCGACGTGGAACTGCACCGCCATGTATCCGCCCGCGGAGATGCCCGAAGTGGTGACCGACTCCGCTGCGATCGGTAACGCGGCGAGGCGATCGCCGTTTTTGCTGGCGCTGGTTGCGTGGTCGCCGCAGGCCGTAAGCGCCAGCGCGCCGAACAAGATCAACGCTGCCGTACGCACGGCCGACCCGAGGGGCAGAGTCTGCATTGAAGGAATTCCTCGGCTGTCTTTGCGCGAATTCATTTGCGGGATTTCGCAGTGCGGGATGGCCTGGGGGTCGCGCGCTTCGCCGCGCAGAGGGCGCGGAAGCCGGCAGCGCAATACGGCACGAGCCGCTCGTGGACGCTGTCGAGATCGCTCGAGCGGCAGGCGCCACCCGACAGCTTGTCGATGCGTCCCGTCTCGGCGAACGTGAGTGTCAGCGCGCCCGACAGGAAGTGGTAGGCCCAGTACAGGTCCCGTTCCTCGCAGTCCGGCAATGCCCTGCGAATTGCGTCGATGAACTTCTCGACGACCGGGTCGAAAAACCGCGACATCAGGACGCCGCCGAATTCCGGCGAGTTGTTCACCTCCGCGATCAGCGCAAAGTAGCTTTTCCAGCCCGGGCTGCCGCGTGAGGAACGATCGAGCAGCGGATGGGTGAACGCATCGATGACGTCTTCGATTTTCGGCGGGCGGCGGCCTTTGGCTGCAGCGAGGACGGCGTCCAGGCGGGCGCTGCGCTCGGCATTGAGATCTTCTGCGCGCCGCATGAACACTGCTTCGAGCAGGCCCTGCTTGTTGCCGAAGTGGTAGCTCGCGAGAGCCACGTCCACCTCCGCGGCGCCCGTTATGTCACGCACTGAAATGCCGTAAAAGCCGCGTTGCGCAAACAATCGCTCGGCCGCGTCGAGGATGCGTTCGCGCGTTGCCTGCGAGCGGGAACCGGTGCCGGCCGTTCCTGCCCGCGGCAGGCGGTCCCTTCCCGCACCCGTGCGGCCAGCCGTGCCTTTCTTTTGCATCGCGGTACTAGTTGCCCTTGAGCGTCAGGTCGAGCCGCGATTCTGAAGAACCTGGAGGTCTTCTTGCAACGACTGTTGAATTTCAACGAACGTTCAACTAAATTCCAACACTCGTTGAAACACCGGCGTCGGAAACCGACGCCACAGCAGGGGGATCCATGAAGAAGCTCGCCGTTTACTCGGTGCAGGCCGCTGCAGCCTGCGCGGCCTCGATGTTCGCCGTGCCCGCGGTCCTCGCGCAGGACGCGCCGTCCGCCAAGGCCGGCGGCCTGGAGGAGATCACGGTCACTGCCCGGCGCCGCGAGGAGTCGCTGCAGGACGTGCCGATCGCGCTCTCCGCGTTCTCCGCCGATCGCATCCAGAATGCCGGTGCGCCGGACATCACATGGCTGCAGCAGTCCACGCCGAACCTCACCCTGCAGGTTGCGCGTGGCTCCAACTCCACGCTGATCGCCTTCATCCGCGGTATCGGACAGCAGGACCCGCTCTGGGGCTTCGAGCCCGGCGTCGGCCTCTATGTGGACGACGTGTACGTGGCGCGCCCACAGGGCTCCGTGCTCGACATCTACGACATCGAGCGCCTCGAAGTGCTGCGCGGCCCGCAGGGTACGCTGTATGGCCGCAATACGATCGGTGGCGCGATCAAATACGTGACCAGGCCGCTCGGCAACGAGGCGCGCCTCGACACCAAGCTCACGTTCGGCACCTATGCGCAGCACGACTTCATCGCCTCGGGCGTGCTGCCGCTGAGCGAGACCTTCTCAGTCGGCGGCAGCGCCGCCATCTACCGTCGCGACGGCTACGGCGAGAACCAGTTCACCGGCAACCAGAACCACTACGCGAAGAGCGTCGACGCCTTCCGCATGAGCGCCGAGTGGAACCCGACCGACGCATTGAGCTTCCGGCTCGCCGCCGACTACGTCGAAGACAACTCGGACGCCAAGCACGGCCATCGCGAAGCGCCGGGCATGGGACTCGCGGCAGGCGAGGTCGTGTTGCCGGACGTCTTCGACACGCGGGGCGGCATTGGCGACGACAACCTCGTGCGCAACCAGGGCGTGTCGCTCACGGCCGCCTGGGAACTGACGGACGCGATCACACTCAAGTCGATCACCGCCTACCGCGACGGCGTGACGCACACGCTGATCGATTTCGACACCAGCCCGGCCCCCGCACTCGACGTTCCGGGCTACTACGAAGACGATCAGCTCACGCAGGAACTGCAGTTCCTGTACGAAGGCGAGCGACTGCACGGCGTGGCCGGCTTGTACTACCTCGACGCGCACGCAGCCGGCAAGTTCGACACCATTGTAGGCCTGCTCAACCTGACGATCGCGACGTCCGGCTTCGTCGACACAACGAGCTATGCGGCATATGCGGATTTCAGCTGGGACTTCACCGACAAGCTCTCGGCTTCGCTCGGTGGCCGCTATACCTCGGACGAGAAGGAAGGCGGCGTGTATCGCCAGAACTTCACCGGCCTGTATTCGCCGCAGTTCGGCAACAGCGCGGCGGTCCCAGGGCTGATCCGCTCGGACTACACCAACGACCGCACGTTCGACCAGTTCACGCCGCGCGCCAGCGTCAGCTACGAGTTCACGAACTCGTTCACGACGTACGCATCCTACTCGGAAGGCTTCAAGTCGGGCGGCTTCGACATGCGCGGTGACGTGGTGCTGACGCCCGACACGGTCAACGGCTACGATCCCGAAACCGTCCAGTCGTACGAAGTCGGCGCGAAGGGCATGTTGTTCGATGACCGGTTGTCATACAACTTCGCGGCCTTCTACGCGGACTACAGTGACCAGCAGATCACCCGCCAGCAGCCAACCGTCACCGGTTCGATCGCGAGCTTCGTCGACAACGCCGGCGCCTCGACCATCCAGGGCGTCGAACTCGAAGGCGCGGTCCAGTTCAGCGACCGTTTCTCGCTGAACTACGGCGTCGGCTGGACGGACGCCGAATTCGACAAGTACGAGACCTACCAGGTCGTTACCAACCCTGCGCCACCACCAGCCACGATTACGGTGCCCGTCGACCTCTCGGATACGGCCGTCTTCCAGAACACGCCGGAGTGGAACGGCAACCTGGCGCTCAACTATGCGCAGCCGCTGCCCGGCACCTGGGGTTCCTTGCTCGCGACGGTGTCGGGTTCGTACCGCGATTCTTACCACATGTTCGAATTCCCGAACCCGCTCATCGACCAGGACGATGCGTACACGCTGGTGGACGCGAGCATTGCCTGGACCTCGAACGACGAAAAGCTCCGGTTCCAGCTCCTCGGACGCAACTTGACGGACGAGGAATACAAGATCGGCGGCTACTACTTCCCGGGTGCGCTGTACGGCAACATCGTCAACAGCTTCTACGGCCCGCCGCGCACGGTCAGCCTGAGCGCGAGCTACCGCTTCGACTGATCGCCGGACTGATGAGGTTAGGGCCATGGGCTGGTACGACGTACCGCGGCCGATCGTCCCCGACCTGATCGTCCAGCACGGCCGCACCCAGGCCAGCAAACCGGCGCTCCTCTGCGGGGAGCGCCGGTGGACCTGGGCCGAGTTCGACGCTGCGACGAATCAGGTGGCGAACGGTCTGCTGCAACTGGGTCTCACGCCGGGCGCGCGGGTCGCGGTGCTGATGCAGAACAGCGCTGAAATGGCGCTGCTGCTGTTCGGCGCCGGCAAGGCAGGCGTGTGTGTCGTGCCGCTCAATACGTCTGTGAGCGATGCGGCCGTCGCTGCGATGGTGCGCGACAGCGGCGCCAGTGCAATCGCTGCCTCTGGGGAACATTGCCTGCGCGTTGATGCGCTGCTCGCGGCTGGTCAGTTGGCAGGCACGAGGATCAAGCTCGGCGTCGACGTTCCAGCTGCAGGTCACTGGACCGACCTCGCGCCCTGGCTCGAGCGACAGTCGGCCGCAGCCCCTGCGGTCAAGGTAGACCCTGATAGCGAGTGCAACGTCATCTACAGCTCGGGTACCACCGGGCTGCCCAAGGGCATCGTGCACACGCAAGGTTGTCGCTATGACTGGGGCACCGATCTTGCCATCGCACTGCGCTACCGCAGCGATTGCGTCACCGTCTGCTCGCTCGGGCTCTATTCGAACATCAGCTGGGTCGCGATGCTGAGCACGGTCATCGTAGGCGGCACTATCGTGGTCCTGCCGACGTTCAGTGCGGCGTTGCTGGTCGATGCGATCGAGTGTCACGGCGTCACCCACGGCGGCTTCGTGCCCGTTCAGTTTCAGCGCGTCCTCGAACTGCCAGGCATCGCGACGCGCAACCTGTCTTCGCTGCAGGCGATCATGTGCTGCGGCTCGCCGCTCCCGCCGCCGTTGAAGCGGGCGACGCGCGACACGCTCGATTGCGAACTGATCGAGCTCTACGGCCTGACGGAAGGCATCATCACCACGCTGGCTCCAGAGGATTTCGACGCGCACATCGAATCCGTCGGCAAGCCGATTCCGGGCCAGCAGCTCAAGCTCGTGCGCGACGACGACGTCGAGGCGGCACCCGGCGAGCTCGGCGAGATTTGCGGGTACGGACGGCTGGTGATGGAGGGCTATCACCAGCGGCCCGACGCGACGGCGGAGGCGACGTGGGTCGACACGCAAGGCCGGCGCTGGTTGCGCACCGGCGACATCGGGCGTCTCGACGACGACGGCTTCCTCCACATCGTCGATCGCAAGAAGGACATGATCCTGTCGGGCAGCCAGAACATCTACCCGGCCGACATCGAGGCGGTCATGCGTGATCACCCCGCGGTCGCGGACGTCGCGGTCGTGGGCGTGCCGAGCGAGCGCTGGGGAGAAACGCCGCTCGCCCTGGTCGTCGCGACAGGGGCTCGTGACACGCCGGACGCCGGGTCGCTGGTGGAATGGACCAACCAGCGCGTCGGCAAACAGCAACGCCTGGCAGGCGCAGTCTATGTCACCGACCTGCCGCGCAATCCGAATGGCAAGATCCTGAAGCGCGAATTGCGCCGGCAATACGCCGACTGGGAGCAAGCCAGGTGACCCTGCCCGACGCCGGCGCTGAACGATTCTTTAACTCAGGCGACGGCCTGCAACTGTTCTATCGCGATTTCGCACCGCTCACGCGGTCGCCGAAACTGCCCGTGTTGTGCCTGCCGGGCCTGACGCGCAATTCGCGGGACTTCACTCACGTCGCCGAACGCATCCGGCAGGATCGTCGGGTGTTCTGCGCGGACCTGCGTGGTCGTGGCCGTTCGCAGCACGACCCGGTCTGGCAGAACTACCACCCCGGCACGTACCTCGCCGACATCGGCCTGCTGCTGCAGGACGCCGGCGTCACGCGCTGCGTGCTGCTCGGCACGTCACTCGGCGGGATTCTCTCGATGCTGCTGGCCGCAATGAATCCGCAACTGGTGGCCGGCGTCATTCTCAACGATGTCGGTCCGGAGGTGGCGCCAGAAGGCCTCGCCCGTATCGCGGCGTACGTCGGCCGTCATGCACCTCCCGCCAGCTGGGATGAAGCGGTAGCGACCGTCCGTGCAACCTATGAGATCGGCATGCCGGGTCTCACGCACGAAGAATGGGTTGCCCACACGAAGCGCAGTTACAGCGACGCCGGCGGCGTGCCGCGGCTCGACATGGATCCGATGATAGGCGAGGCCGTGCGCAGCGCGCCGTCCGCGGCGGCGCCGGACCTCTGGGCATTGTTCGCGGCGCTCCTGCCAGTGCCCACGCTGGCATTGCGCGGTGCTGCATCCGACATCCTCGCCGTGGCCACGTTCGACCGCATGCTGCGCGAGAAACCCGATCTCGTGCGTGTCGAGGTGCCGCAACGCGGGCATACGCCGATGCTGGACGAGCCCGTCAGCGTCGCCGCGATCGACGAGTTCCTCGCACACACGCCCTGACGCGGGCGCGTCCCTCCGCCGGAGTCACGTTCCGCATGACGCTCGAATGGATCGGATTGCTTGGCAGTCTTGCACTGCTCGTCGTTCTCACGATGCGCGGCGTCGACTTGCTGCTCGCTGCGCCCGTGTGCGCGTTGCTGCTGGCGCTGTCCTTCGGGCTGCCGCTGGTGCCGCAGCTGGCCGGCGTCGGCGCCGAGAACTTCACGTCTGCGTACATGACGGGCTTCAGCGGGTTCATCGCTTCGTGGTTCTTCGTGTTCCTGCTCGGCTCGGTCTTCGGCAAGGTGATGGAGGACAGCGGGGCGGCCGACAGCGTCGCGCAGTGGGTCGTCAAGCGTTTCGGGGCGCGACATGCGCTGCTCGCAGTCATCGGTGCCTGCGCCATCCTCACCTACGGCGGCGTGAGCTTGTTCGTGGTGGCGTTCTCCGTGTTCCCGCTCGCGCTTGCGCTGTTCCGCGAGGCCGGCTTGCCGCGGCGTTTCATCCCCGGCGCCATCGGCTTCGGCTCGGTCACTTTCACGATGACGTCCGCGGGCTCCCCGGAAATCCAGAACTGGATCCCGATGCAGTACCTGGGCACGACCCCCTATGCCGCGTGGCAGGTCAGCCTGGTCGTCGCCATGCTCATGGCTGTCACGGGCTTTGTCTGGCTCAAGTGGATGATTGGCCGCTCCATCACCGCGGGCGAACGCTACGACGTGCGTGACGGCGACCCGCAGCCGAAGGCGGGCGGGTTGCCGCATCCAGCCACCGGGTTGATTCCGCTGGCGGCGGTGCTGGGCGTCGCGTTCGCGCTGCACGACTCCCTGAAGCAGTCGGCGTTGATCGTCGCGCTGCTCGCTGGCGTGCTGACGGTGCTGGTCGTCAACCGCAAATATTTCATCAACCTGCCGCACGCCGTGTCGAACGGCACGCTCGGTGCGCTGATAGCAATTGCGAATACGGCTGCCGTCGTCGGCTTCGGCGCGATCGCGAAATTGTCACCGGCTTTCGGTGCTGCAGTCGATTCGCTTACCTCGCTGCCGGGCGATCCGCTCGTCAGCGCGTCGATCGCGATCACGCTCATCGCGGGACTGACGGGGTCTGCATCCGGCGGCCAGGCGATCGCACTGCCGATCCTGGCACCGCACTACCTCGGCCTGGGTGTGGATGCGAATGCTTTGCATCGCGTGGTTGCGATCGCCTCCGGTGGGCTCGACTCGCTGCCGCACAACGGGTACGTTGTGACGACGATCCGCGGTGTTTGCCGTGAGACGCACAAGTCGGCCTACTGGCCCATGTTCTGCATGACCGTCCTCGTCCCGTTGTTCGGTCTCATCGTGGCGTTGCTGCTGTTGTAGCCATGCGCCTGTCCCGCGCAGCCTGGTCGGGTGCGGTGAGCATCGCGCTCATCGGGACCGCAGCTGCTTCGTTGGCGGCATTGCTCGCGCCGCTCGGCTGGCCCTTCGAGTTGTTCGCACATTTCCGTTGGCAGCTGGGCGCTGCCGCGCTGGCGCTGCTGCTTGCGTCGCTGGTCCTGCGCCGGCCCTGGATGATGGTCGTGGCTTGCGTCACCGTCGTGATGCAGTGGTTGCCCGGCGTTCCGCTGAGTAGCCGTGCCTCGGCGCACGAACCAACCGCGCTGACGTGCGGCGACGACCCGCTGCGGGTCGTGACCGCGAATGCATGGTTTGCGAACACTGACCACGCAGCGTTGGTCGCCTGGCTGAGTCGAAGCGAAGCGGACATCATTGCCCTGCAGGAGATCACGCCGCAATGGGCGCTGGCGCTCGAGCCGCTCGCGCGAACCTACCCGTACCGCAGGGTGATGCCGCGCGAGGACCCGTACGGCATCGCGCTGCTGAGTCGATGGCCCTTCGATGACGTGCAGTCCATGGACTTGTCCGGGGATGGCCTGCCGTCGCTGGTCGCGAACGTCGACGTGCATGGTCGCAAGCTGCAAGTGATTGCGCTGCACACACGCTGGCCGGTGCTGCCGGAACTGCAAGTTGCGCGCGACCGGGCGCTGCAGCAGGCGGCTGCTCTCGCGCTCACCCAGCCCGAGGCGACGATCCTGCTGGGAGATTTCAACCTGACGCCGTACGCACCGGCGTTCGCACGGCTCGTGGCCGAGTCAGGATTGCGCGACGCATTCGCCGGCGAGGCGTGGCGGCCGACGTGGCAGGTGGGATTCTGGCCGCTGGCGTTGCCGATCGATCACGTGCTGGTGCCGCGGCGCGGGTGCGTCACCGGGCATGAAATCGGTCCCTACGTGGGCTCCGACCATCGGCCGCTGCAGGTCACGCTGCGCCTGCCGTTGCCGTAAATCACTTGTCGGCGGAGTCGAGATTGCGCCGGCCAGGCGAGCGCCGCCGGTTGCCGTCCGTCAACCAGTTGTCTTGTATCGTTGCACGCAGTCCCGAGCGCCTTGGACCTGTACGGCGATCTTCGTGGTGCTGGAACTTGCACTGACAGCCGCCAGGATTGGTGCAGCCGACGATTGGCAGTCGCGGCGCCTCGAGCGAAAGCAGGCGGGTGTCCGTCAGCGCCTTGACCTGCGCACAGGGGTTAGGGCCCGCAACGATGCTGATGGCGTGGAAGCGGCGGCGGGGCGGTTGCGGCTTGAGCAGGCCTGCCATGGCGTGGAATCCCCCTCCCGACATTGGTCGGGTCTGGCGCCACGCTACGCCAACCTGCGCGGCTCGCCAAGGGGGGGCGGATACCGACGGGACGCCTACTCGACGCCGAGGGTTTCGCCCACTGGCGGGGAGAACTCGCGGCAGCAGTCGAGCAGCCACGCGCGGAATCGCACGACCTTCGGCAATGAAAAGTTCGCTGGAGGCGCCACAAGGAACCAGGCATTTCGCTGCAGCACACTCGGGAGCATCGGACGTACCAGTCGGCCGGCGGCAATGTCGGCTGCCACCAGCGACCAGCGAGCCAGCGCAATGCCCTTGCCCTGTTCGACGGCGACGAGGGACGCCGCGGAATCTTCCATCGGCGGGCTGGAGTCGGCACGCGTCGTATCGCCACCAACCCGGCGCAGCCAGTCCTGCCAGGGCTCGGTGCGGCTGTGGATCAGGGGGTAGCGCGCAAAATCCGCGACCGTCTCGATCGGGCCGAGCCTGGCAAGCAGCACGGGGCTGCAGACCGGAAACACGTATTCGTCGAGCAGGCGCTCGGCCTTGAGGCCGGTCCACTGGCCGGGACCGTAGACGATGGCGGCGTGGAAATCGTCGCGACCGAAGTCGAGGCCAGCAGCACGTGGTGGCCCGAATCGAACCTCGATCTCGGGGTGCCGGCGCGTAAACTCGCCGAGGCGCGGCAACAGCCAGCGCTGCAGGAATTCGTTCGGTACGCTGAGATTGAGCATGCCGCCGACGCGCTCGCGACGGATGCGCTCGACCGAGCGGCGCAGCTCTTCGAGCCCGCGGCGGACGCCCGGCAGCAGTTCGGCTCCTTCCTGGGTGAGGGCCACGGCGCGCGTGTGACGACGGAACAGGGGCACACCGATGTCGGCTTCGAGCGCCTTGATCTGCGCACTGACCGCCGCGGTGGTGACGCCAAGTTCTTTGGCCGCTGCGGTGAAGCTCAGGTGCGCGGCGACAGCCTCGAAGACGCGCAAGGCGTTGAGTGGCACTCGGTCCGGAGGGGTCGCCATCGGTTGCCTTTGAGTAAAATGACGGTTAACAATACGGCGCGAATTCCAGTTAATCAAGGGTAATCGCGGGCCGCTATCGAGGGAATCTTTAGAAATGAGGTGTGCCACATGACCGCGCCCCAACCGTTCCGGATCGAGCCGGCTCGGCCCGCCGATGCGCCGCTGCTCGTTGCGTTGGTGCGCGAACTGGCCGACTACGAACGGCTGCTCGACGCCGTCCGCATCGCGCCGGAGGACCTGCTCCGAGACCTCTTCGGGCCCCGCACGTTCGCGGAGGCGGTCATTGCGCGTGTCGACGACGAACCGGTCGGCTTCGCGCTCTGGTTTTACAATTATTCGACCTTCGAAGGTCGACCGGGTCTCTACCTCGAAGACCTGTTCGTGCGCCCGGCTTTCCGCGGCCACGGGTACGGTGAGGCGTTGTTGCGTCACCTGGCGCGCGTGGCCGTCGAGCACGGTTGCGCCCGCTTCGAATGGTCGGTGCTCGACTGGAACGAGCCGGCGATCGCGTTCTATCGCAAACTCGGCGCGGTGCCGCTGGACGACTGGACCGTGCAGCGGGTGAGCGGCGACGCGATTCGAGCCCTGGGTGGCAGCGACACACCACGAGGAGCACGAGCATGACCACGCCAACGCGGACCACATTCGCCACCGGCACGCTCTGGGAACCGGTCGTTGGGTACTCGCGCTCGGTCCGGGTCGGACCGCTGGTGTTCGTGTCGGGCACGACGGCCACGGGTCCGGATGGCCAACTCGTCGGTGGTGACGATGCCGGCGCCCAGACACGCCAGGTCCTCGCCAACATCAAGGCAGCGCTCGAGCGCGCAGGAGCGCGGCTCGAGGATGTCGTACGGACGCGGATCTACGTGCGCGACATCGCCCAGTGGGAAGCCATCGGTCGGGCGCATGGCGAGGTGTTCGGTGCGATCCGCCCGGCGTCCGCCATGGTGGAAGTCAGCGGATTGGTCGATCCAGCCATGCTCGTCGAAATCGAAGCGGATGCGTATGTCATCACTGCCGACGCATGAATCTACGGCGTGTATCCGGACGAAACTTCTGACCACCCGCGGAGTCCCATCGACATGCGCAGAATCCTGAAGGCCGCCTGCCTGCCGTCGCGCACTCCTGTGCTGTCGTCAGACGATTACGCACAGCTGGAACGACGCGATACCACTCGAAGTAAGGACACCCGCATGACCAGGAATGCCCCGACTCGTTTGCTCCAATCCAGGCGTGCCCTGGCTGCACTGTTGGTTGTCGGCGCAATGTCGGTTGCCTTCATGGCGATCGCGACAGCCGGCGAACCTGCAGTGACAGCGACGGCCTCCGCGCCGGTTCCCGCTGCGGTGGCGGTCGCACCCATGAGCCAGGAGGCCCTGCTCGAACACCAGTCCAGGCATCCAGATCATCTGTTCGTGCTTGATGTGCGCACACCGCAGGAATACGCAGCAGGCCATGTGCCCGGCGCGGTCAACGTGCCGCAGGACCAGCTGGCATCTCGACTCGCGGAAGTCCCAAAGGACAAGGACGTGGTGCTGTATTGCAAGTCTGGTCGGCGCGCCGGAATCGCTGCGGAAACGCTCGCAGCGAACGGCTACTCGCGGTTGTCGCATCTCGAGGGCGACATGCCCGCCTGGGTTGCAAAGGGCCACGCTGTCGAGAAGCCTTGAGCGGTTGCTCGTTCGCGTCGCTTGAATTGCGCCGTCAAATCGTCGGCGAGCGCTCGTTCTCGGACTTGCGGGTCCAAGGACACGCCGTGAATACGTCCCTGTAGGCTCGCCCGCACCGTCCATGGCGCGGGACGGTCCCCGGACCCGCAGGTCCAGAACGATCACGCCTCCATTTGCTGCGCGGCCAGCTGACGCGATTGGCTTTCGCCAATGCACTCGTGCGGCCTGTCACGCGACCAGTGGTCGCGCGCCCACCAGCGCCCGCATTGGTGCGTTGATCGCGTCGAACGAATCGGACGCGAGTCGCAATCAGCGCGAGTTGGAGAGATCCCCAAGGATTCCGAGGGCCGTCCCGCGCCATGGACGGCGCGGGCGAGCCTACAGGGACGTATTTACGGCGTGCCCTGGAAATCCTTGGGGATCTCTCCGCCTCGCGCGATTCACACCAGCGATCGAGTTCGACGCGATCAGGCGTCCAGCGCCTGATCGAGATCCGCGATCAGGTCGTCGATATGCTCGAGCCCGATCGACAGTCGTAACAGCCCCGGCGGCGTCCGGCTGTGCGGACCCTCGATCGACTGCCGATGTTCGATGAGACTCTCCACCCCGCCAAGACTCGTTGCCCGGGTGAACAGCTGTATTCTCGCGGCAACCGCAAGCGCACGATCGCGTCCGCCCGGCACCTCGATCGACAGCACGCCGCCGAAGCCATCCTTCATCTGTCGCAACGCGATCTCGTGCCCTGGATGATCCGGCAGACCGGCGTAATGCACGATCTCGACGCGCTTGTCCGCATGGAGAAAGCGAGCGACCGCCAGCGCGTTCGCCGCCTGGGCCCGCACGCGCAACGGCAGCGTCGGCAAGCTGCGCAATACCAGCCAGCAGTCGAACGGCGAAGGCACACCACCCGCCGTCGCCTGGTACGCCCGTAACGCCGCACACTCGGCGCCGGCATCCCGCGTCACGAGGATGCCGCCGAGCACGTCACTGTGACCGCCGAGGTACTTCGTGGTGCTGTGCATGACGACGTCGGCGCCGAGCGCGAGGGGCTGCTGCAGCACGGGACTTGCAAACGTGTTGTCGACGCCAACCAGCGTGCCCCGGTCATGCGCGAGATCGACGAGCGCGGCAATGTCCGCGACGCGCAGCAGAGGATTCGACGGCGTTTCGAACCAGAGCAGGCTCGTCGGCACGGCCAGGGCCTGTGACACCTCGGTGAGGTTCGTCACGTCGACGAATTCCACGTCGACCCCCCAGCGCGGAACGATTTCGCGCAACTGCTTGCCTGTCCCGTAATAGCAGTCCAACGCGCAGACGATGCGACCGCCGGGAGCGGTCAGCGCAAAGACAGCGAGCGTCGCTGCCGAGCCGGAGGCGAACGCAATGGCGTCCTTGCCGCGTTCCAGCGTCGTGATCGCGCGCTCGAGCGACGTGCGGTTGGGGTTGCCGCTGCGCGTGTAGTCATACCCATGCGGATAGGTGCCGTCCGCGCCACGTTCGAACGTGGTCGAGAGATGCAGTGGCTCGCGCACTGCGCCGGTGGCTGAGTCGGGTTCGCGCCCTGCGTGCACGGCCAGCGTTTCGAATTTCATGGAGTTGACCCCGGTGCCTCGTATTCCTGCAGGCCAACGACGAGCATACCCGGTCCGCCGTGCGCGCCGAGCGCGCTGCCGATCGCCACCAGCTGCGCGTACGCCACGTTCGGCAGGCTGAGTTCCTGCAACAGCCATTGGCCGTCTGCTGCGCAGTTGGCGTGGCCGACGATGAGCCGGTAGGTGACGCCGTCCAGCATGCGTCGTCGCACCCAGCGCGCGAACTTCGACTTCAAGTCGTGCCGGCCGAACAGCACCCCGCCTGCAGTGACCTTGCCGTTGCGGTCGTTGTGCAGGACGGGCATCAGCCGCAACGCGTCGGCGACGCGCTTGACCCAGCGCGGCACGCGACCACCGCGCACGGCATATTCGAGCGAACCGGCCACGCCGAACGAGCGTGTCCGTGGCAGGATGGCTTTCGTCGCGGCGATGATGCGGTCGGCGTCGTAACCTGCCGCCGCGCATTCTGCGGCATACATGGCGACGAGGCCCTGGCCCGCGGAGACGTTGCCCGTGTCGATCACGCTGACCTTGCCATGGGTGGCGCTGCGAGCTGCGGCTGTCTGTGCCGCGGCACACGTGCCGCTCACGCGACTCGACAGGTTGATCGAGATCACCGCGCTGTGGTGCGAGCCGAGGAATTCGAACTGCCGGCGAAAGTCGCCCGGCGGCGGCTGGGATGTCTTGGGTGGTTCGGTGCCGCGCTCGATTTCGGCATAGAACTCGTCCGCGGTGATGCCCACCTTGTCGAGGTAGCTGCGGGCACCGAAGTGCACGCGCACCGGGATCATGTGGATGTCGAGCCGGTCGAGCTCCGCTTCGGGAATATCCGCCGCGCTGTCGGTGACGATCGCGACGCGACGGTCGGTCGAGTGCGCCGAGTGCTGCTGCCGCTGCATGTCGTCGGCCTTTTCGCCCGCAACCGTCCCGAACCGTGCGGCCACGCGAAACACCTCGGACGGGTCGTTGGCGTGGATGTGCACGCGAACCTTGCTGTGCAGGCCCGCGACCACCAGGCTGCCGCCTATCGTCGACAACTGTTCCCGCAGGTGTCGCCGGTCGATGCGTTCGCCGGTGACGACGCACTCGGTGCAGTACCGGTACGCGAGTTCGTCCTCGCCGCTGCCCGCCGTCAATTCCTCGGACGCGCTCGTGACCAGCGGCGACGCGCTTCCGGCCGGCTCCGCGTCGGAGCCGCTCTCCAGGTAGTCGGTCACGCCCACGATCAGCTCAACGAATCCCTGTGCACCCGCGTCGACGACGTTTGCCTTGCGCAATGCCTCGAGCTGGAACGTCGTCTGCGCCAGCGCCGCCTCGGACGCAGCGACGCCCTGGCGGAGGATCGCGCGGAAATCGTGCATGCCGTCCTTGCGCGCCCGTTGCACGGCGTGCGCGAATGCCGTCAGCACCGTCAGGATCGTGCCCTCGCGAGGTTCGCTCAGGCTTTCACGGGCGTACTCGGCACCGCCGTCGACGCCTGCGGCGAAATCCGCCGGGTCGATCTGGTTCAGGTGGCCGACACGATCACAGAGGCCGAGGAAGAATTGCGCGAGGATCGCCCCCGAGTTGCCACGCGCGCCATCGAGCGCGGCATCGGCTACGCGCGTCAGCGTCTTGCCCGCGTGCCGGTCGGGCCACTTGCGCAGCGAACCGAGCACGGCGTTCACGGTGAGCGCGAGGTTCGTGCCCGTGTCGCCGTCAGGCACCGGGAACACGTTGATCTTGTTCAGGTGTTCCTGGCGCGACAGCAGCCGCAGGATGCCCGCCTGCAGCGCAAAATTCAGCCGCAGCCCGTCGAGGCTGTCGGCAATGACGGCTGCAGCATTCACGGGCGACCGACTCCCCTCAGTTCAGTCGTTGGACAGTTTGAACCGGCTGCCCCGGAAATTCAGCACGGCGCCATCTGGCGTGATTTCTTCGACGAGCGGACCTTCGGCCAGCGTGTCGCCTTGCTTGTACTTGCGCGAATTGACGAAGATGAATCGCTGCTGCGGCTGCGTGACGTAGACGTGCAGGTCGAGGTGCAGTGCGGCCACGCCGCCCCGTGCCGAAACCTCGTCGGCATCCGGCAGGGCAGCGGCTTGCGGTGCTGCCTGCTGCACCGCTGGTTGTTCGGGCGGCGGTGAGTACGGCAGGTCGGACGCCTCGGGTACGGGTGCATAGACGACCGAGCCACCGCGCTGCACGCTGCCATTCCTTACGACGGCCCGCGGACCCGCCGGCACAGCGGCTGCTGCGGACTGCGGCGAGGCTTCGATGGCGTTGGACGTATCGCCCACTTCGTCCGCCAGCGGATTGCGTCCACCCGGACCCGCGGGCTCATCAATGGGAGCCCGCACCGGTGCAGCACCCTGCGTGACGGGTGTTCCGACTGTCGGCGGCGGGGCGACCAGCGTGGGATTCGCAGGACCGGCCGCAGTACTCGCGACAGGTGCGGGTACCGGCGCAGTCGACGCTGCGGCGTCTTCTTTCTGCGCGCGTCGCAGCAACAGGATGCCGACGGCGAGCAGATTCACGACCAGCAGCGCAATCGCTGCCGTCGCCCAGACGTTGGTTTTTGGCTTCTTCGGCGCGATCGGCACCTCGGCGAGGCCCGGTCCCGTCTGGCGCTGGCGTGCGTGTTCGGACTTGCGCAGGGCATCAAGGATGAACGACATCGCTCAGCCTCCCTTCCGTTCGGGTGCGCCACCCAGAGTGGGCGAACCTGACGGATTCAGGACCGTGTCGAGAACGATCTGTGTCTGCACGCCGGCGACGCCATCGGCGTTGAGTCGATGCGTCCGCTGGAAATCCTGCACCAGGCGCGTGAGCTCTTCGTCGTAGAGGTCGCTGGCTGGTCGTGCCTCGGGCAAGCCCTGGGCCGCACGCAGGTTGTCGCGCAGCCAGCGGACTTCGGCCCCGCGCATGCCGGGACCGAGCGACTTCGCGACCGCGAGCGGCGGCCGCCACAGCAGCAGGAAATCGCCGAACCAGTAGCGCGAGATCGTCGCGATCGGCACATCCCGCGGCTTGTCGCCGAGTTCGATCGTGGCCGCTTCGTCGGTCAGTGCGGTCAGCAGCACCTGGTGCGTGCCGCCGACGTCATCCGTCAGCGTGAGGATCGCCGGCCGATTCAGCGTGCGCAGCTGCGCCCACGAGCCTTTCTGGAACAGGCACTCGAGACCTTGTGCGGTGGCCTGTTCGCAGCCGCGACCGCGGTTTGGCGCGTAGGTGATGTTCCAGCGCGTGAAGAGCCGCGAGAGCGCAGCCTCGGTGGTGGTGTCGTTCGCGTTCTGCGCCAGCAGTTGATCGAGGGCGGGCACGATCGCGACGGGCTGGGGGGCTACCACCGGCGCTGTTGCCGGCGCGGTACTGCTCGCGGCAGCGACCACCGGACTTTTCGTTGCGGCGTTCTTTGTCGCGTCGCGTCCGAACAGCGACCACGCGCCGAACGCGATCAGGGCCAGTGCGGCAACGACGGCGCCAGCCGTGGCCCAGCGCAGCCACGGTGCGGGAATCGGCCGGCCATACACTTCCGAGGCAGCCTGACGAATGAAGGCGGCGCCGACCCGATGCTCCTCGCGCGTGAACGCGCCGAGCAGGGCACGGTCACTCACGACGTTGATCACCCGCGGAATGCCATTGCTCAGCCGATGGATTTCGCGCAGCGCGCCCGGCGTAAAGGCTTCGGCCGTGGCGCCCGCCACGCGCATGCGGTGCTTGACGTAACCCGCTGATTCCTCGATGGAAAGCGGGCTCAGGTGGTAGCGGCCGGTGATCCGTTGCGCAAGCTGGCGCAGGTCCGGTTGCTCGAGCAGCGTCCGCAGTTCGTCCTGGCCGATCAGGATGATCTGCAGCAGTTTCGTGGTCGCCGTCTCCAGGTTCGTGAGCAGGCGCACCTGCTCGAGCGTCTCGAAGCTCAGGTTCTGCGCCTCGTCGACGATCAGCACGACGCGGCGTCCGCGCGCATGGGCTTCGAGCAGGTAGTGCCCGAGCAGGTCCATCAGTGTTTTGGTGCTGTTGCGGCTCTCGGCAGGCACCTGCAGGTGCAGTTCCTCGCAGATCGTCAGCAGGAACTCCGGCGGCGTGATGCGCGGGTTCAGGATCAGCGCAACTTCGGCATGGCCCGGCAGCTGCTCGAGCAGGCTGCGGATCACCGTCGTCTTGCCGGTGCCGACCTCGCCCGTCAGCTGGATGAAGCCGCCCGCCTCGTTGATGCCGTACAGCAGGTGCGCCAACGCCTCGGCGTGCCGCTCGCTGAGGTACAGGTAGCGCGGGTCCGGCGTGATCGCGAACGGTTTTTCCTGGAGGCCGAAAAAGCTCGTATACATGCGGGGTTAGGCCTGCCGTGACCGGCGGGGGACGCCAATGATGCCTGATCCTCGACCAGCGCTCACCCCTCATCCCCGGCGGGTCGACCGAACCTCGATCGAGGCAGTGCTGCTACATTCCGGACCGAGCCCGGGCTGGGTGAAGGGATCGATGGCCAAGCGCTTGCTGCTGTTACTGCTGACCAGTCTCGCCGTCCTGCCGGTTGTCGGGGCCGCGGAGCAGGGTTACCCGCGGGCGCGGCCGCTGACCGACCGCACATTCGAGTCAGGCCCGGCCCGCCTGGGGCGCGGGCAGTACCTGACCGAACACCTGCTGCAGTGCTTCGTCTGTCACTCGGAACGCGACTGGGATGCACCGGGCGCACCGCCTGTCGCCGGCAGAAAGGGCGCTGGCGCGCTGTTGAGTGAGCGCGGTGACCGGCGGGTCGTAGCGCCCAACATCACGCCGGACGTCGAGACGGGAGCCGGCGGCTGGACCGACGACATGCTGGCCCGGGCCATTCGCGAGGGGATCGGGCACGATGGCCGGGCCCTGTACTGGGGCATGTGGTACCAGTCGTTCGCGGGTCTGTCAGATGAGGATCTCGCGTCCGTCATCGTCTACCTGCGAGCCTTGCCGCCGGTGCGCAACGCCCTGCCGCGGACCGTCCTGCCCGCCGACGAGCAGGCCGCCAACGCCAGAAGTCCGCAGCCGATTACAGCGCCGGTCGCTGGCCCCGCTCCCGGCGACTCGAAAGCGCTTGGCCGCTACCTGATCGGTGTCGCCGACTGCACGGGATGTCATTCGGCGTGGGAGGCGCCTCGCAACCCAGGCCTGCTCGCGGGGGGCAACGAAATCGTCCGCGGCACGCGCACCGCATTCAGCAGCAATCTCACGCGACACGAATCCGGCGTCGCTTATCCGAAGGAGACTTTCATTGCCGTGATGCGCACCGGCAAGGGCAAATCGCTGCATCCGATCATGCCGTGGACGGCGTTCAGCGGTCTTACGGATCAAGACCTCGGCGCCATCTACGATGCGCTGGGCGACGTCTACCCCGTGGCGCACTACGTCAGCAACGTCGGTGATTCCCGCCATTGCGCGGTCTGTGAGCAGGAACACCCGTTCGGCGAGCACAACCACCTGGTGCTGCCGAAGAGCGTGCCGGTGGCGGCAACCGTGCTCGAGCGCTTGCCAGGCACCTACCGATCCGACGGAGCCAACTGGACGATCATGGTGCGCCGAGAAGCCGGCAAACTGTATGCGCGCGAAAACGACAGCACCGCGGACATCGAACTGATCGCACTGACCGAAACCCGCTACCTCGGGTCCGGCCTGCCGGCACCGGTCGAGTTCATGCTGCCGGTGGCCGGTGCCGCCACGAGTCTCGTTTCATTGGAACTCCCGGAGATCGTGCTCGAACGCGTGCAATGACGTTCACTCATGCGGCTTGACGATCGTGCTGGCGGGTCGCAGTGCGACGGAACCGAACTTCTCACGCACGGCATCCACCGTCGCATCGAGCTGCCGGTTGCGCGTGGACTCTGGCGCGCCGAACAGGTCGGCCTGCACTTCTTCACCGAGGTCGCTGACGCCGACACCGAGCAACCGCAGTGCGGCTTGCGGTTGCGTCTTGCGCCACCCGTCGAGCAGTTCAGCTGCGATCCGCGCCACGACTCGCGTTTCCTGCGTGCGTGGTTCCACTTGCCGCTGGCGCGTGTAGGTCGTGAAGTCGCCGCGGCGGATCTTCACCGTCACGCACCCGCCCGTGAGCTTCTTCGCGCGCAGCCGCGAGACCGCCTTGTCCGCCAACCGGACGATTTCCGCATGCAGTCGCGCGGGATCGGCAATGTCGGTGTCGAAGGTTTCTTCTGCACTGATCTGCTTTTCGTCGACGTCCGGAATCACCGGACGATCATCGATGCCGGCCGCGCGTTGCTGCAGGCGTTCGGTGTAGCGGCCGAACAAGGGTCGCAGCCGAGAAGGCGCAGCCTGGCGCAGATCACCCAGCGTGTGGATGCCGAGCGCCTCGACTTTCGGCGCCGTCCTGGCGCCGAGGCCGAACATTTTTCGAATGGGAAGCGGATCGAGCAGGTCGCGCACGTCCGCTTCGCGCACGATGACGAGGCCGTCCGGCTTGCGCAGGTCGGAGGCGATCTTGGCGACCAGCTTGTTAGGCGCAACGCCCACGGACGCAGTGAGTTCCGTCCGCTCGCGGATGCGGTGCTTGATTTCACGCGCAATGTGCTCAGCGTTGCCGAGCGCTCTCTCGCTCGCGGTCACGTCGAGGAATGCCTCGTCGAGCGATAGCCCCTGCACCAGCGGCGTGAACTCATGGAACACGGCGAAGATCTGTTGCGACACCGCGCTGTAATGACCGATGCGCGGGTGGACCACGATCGCGTCGGGGCAACGGCGCAGCGCTTCACGTGTCGGCATTGCCGAGTGCACGCCGAACTTGCGGACTTCGTAGCTCGCGGCTGCGACGACGCCACGATTGCCGCCGCCACCGACGATGACGGGCCTGCCGCGCAGTTCAGGGTGGTCACGCTGCTCGACGGACGCATAGAACGCATCCATATCAACGTGCAGGATGGAACGGACAGCCTTCATGCGGGCGCGGCTCGTGGCCCGGCCGTCAGAGGGTGAGCGCGGTGTAGGCGAGCAGCCCCAGGACGGTCAGCGTCATGAAGAAGAGGTAACCGATGCCGAGCAAAGAATACTTCACCAGCGTCACGATCCGGCCCTGCCCGTAGACGCGCCGCATGGCGCGGAAAAGGTAGTAAGGAACATAGAACACGAGGACGGCGGTCAGGATGCTCTCGACCGCTCTCAGGCCCGATCCTGCCGTGGTGTCAGCAAACAGCGTCGATAAGCGCTCGAGCAGCAGTATCGCGATACCGCTCAGGAAGAAGAACGCGTGGAAGTGCACGAAGAACAACAGGTGCTCGACATAGTAGCGACCGGATCCGAGGTACAGCACGACCATCACCACCGCGATCAGCGGCAGGAAAATGAACATCATCTTCGGGATGTTCTCGTAGACGGCGCGACCGAAGCCCTTGCCGTCGGCGGCGATCTTGCGGCAGGCGTCGCGCGCCCGCTCTTCGGTTTTCTTGCCCGCGGGCCCGAAGCCGATCTTGAGGTTCTCCGGGCTGCAGGGATCGTCCACGAGCCGCTGCACCGGCGCCATCTGGGCGGGGGTCAATGCGCCGAATTCCTTTTCGAGTTCAGCGCGCGCCCGTGCCCGGTCCGCGCGGTCCGGGATGCGCTTGACGATTTCGTCGACGATTCGCTGCCGCTGTGGATCGAGCTGCGGCGCTCCCGCCGCCGTGCTCGGCGCCGCAGTTGCCGGTGCTTCCTTCGGGCCGGCGTTGCCCGGCGCGGGCACACCCTTGCCCGGTGCGGGCGACGCCTTCTCGCCGGGCCCCAGGGTCAGGTTCGCGCCGCCGTCGCCGTCATTGCCAACGTCGAAATTGAGCGCGTCTCCCGGACTGCCGCCGCCGACCGTCGTCAGCAGGAAGAAAGCAACGCTCAGGATCAGGTACATGCGGAACGGCGGCGAATAGTGCGTGCGCCGCCCGCGCAGGTACTCGACGGTAAGCGTGCCGGGGCTGAACGCCATGGGCTTCAGCGTGCGCCAGATGCGCGAGTCGAAGTTCGTGATGTCGCCGAGGAGGTCGCGCAGCAGCGTGCCGAGCGAGAGCACTCGCACTTTCGCGCGCTGACCGCAATGCGAACAGTGCTGGCCGCGCAGCACCTCGCCGCAGTTGAGGCAGTTCTCGGTCGAGAATGCGCCGCGGATGAACTCTTCCCGGTGCGCCAGGACTCGCCGTTCTGCGGTGTAGCGTTCGCCGAACTTCTCGACTCCCTGAGTCCGCATCCGGGGGGCATGGTCGCGCAGGTAGGCATCGAGCGCCGCCTGGTTGCGCAGGCGGTACTGCACGATGCGTCGGATGCGACCGTCCGATGCGGTGTCGTCGTCGAGAATTTCCGCCGACAGGAACCCGTCGAACTGCAGCACGTCCGCGATGTGGTCGCGCAGCCAGGTGTCGAACGGTCCCGCGATCGCGGCGTCCGCGTCGAGATTGACCTCGTACAGTACGGTCTCGTTGTCGTCGTCGGGGGTCACGGGCACAAGGGTAGCGCAAGCGGCGGCGCGGCAGGATGGCTTCGTGACGGCATTTCATACCCGGCGGTATCATCTGCGCACTGCCGCCGCGCTGCTGCGCAAGGCCCGGGAAACGAACGCGAGTTGCACGATGGACCGGATGTTCCACGTCAATGGCATCGACCTGCACGCCCGGATCGACGGGTCGGACAGTGCGCCCTGGCTGGTGCTGTCGAACTCGCTTGGTGCCGCGCTCGACATGTGGGAGCCGCAGGTCGCGGTGTTCAGCCGTGAATTCCGCGTCCTGCGCTATGACACGCGCGGGCATGGCGGATCAGCGGTGCCACCCGGTCCATACACGATCGACCAGCTGGGTACTGACGTGGTCGGACTGCTCGACACGCTGGGAATTGCGCGCGCTCATTTCTGCGGACTGTCGATGGGCGGCGCAACGGGCATGTGGCTCGCTGTGCACGTAGCCACGCGCATTGATCGGCTGGTGCTTTGCAATACCACACCGTGGCTTGGTCCCCCCGAAGCCATGGATGCACGCATCGCGACCATCCGGCGCGAAGGCATGACCGCACTGGTCGACGCCATCATCCAACGCTGGTTTGCCGCAGACGCGATCACGCGCCAGGCCGTGACCGTCGAGCGGATCAGACAGACGCTGCTGCAAACGCCGCTGGGCGGCTACATCGGTTGCTGCGAGGCCCTGCGGGACATGGATCAGCGCGCGGACCTGGCGCGCATCACGGCACCGACGCTCGTCATCGCGGGCAAGTTCGATCCCGCACCGACGCCCGCAGCGGCGCGGGAGTGGGCGTCGACGATCCCGCAGGCGCGGTGCCTCGAGTTGCCGACGGCGCACCTGTCGAACATCGGCGCGGCGGGGGAGTTCAATCAGCAAGTGCTCAACTTCCTGCTCGGTGAGTGAGAACAGGATCCCGCGCGTGGCTTCGTCGGCATCCGCAATGGCAAGGCGCTGACGCTCGAGGGATTGTAAGAACTGCCCGGCCTGTCAGACTGATACATAGCAGCAACGGCAATGGAGAAAACCACATGCACGCCCGCAAGCTGATGATTCCAGTGTTCGTCCTGCTGCTGGCCATCTCCGGCCTGGCCCGGGCACTCGACATTCAACCCTACACGGCGAACGCATTGCAGCAAGCGCAGGCCTCCGGCAAGCCGGTCGCCGTGCATTTCCATGCCGACTGGTGTCCGACCTGCAAGGCGCAGGAAAAGGCTTTCAACGGCCTGCGAGGCGATCCGCAACTCAAGGGCATCACCCTGCTGGTCGCCAACTACGACACCGAGCGGGAACTGAAGAAGGCCATGAACGTGAGGTCGCAGTCGGTGGTCGTGGTTTTCCGGGGCAGCAAGGAAACCGCCCGCATCGGCGGCGAAACCAAGCCCGAGAAGATCAAGGCCGCCTTGGTGACGGCCCTCTGACCGGCCGTGGAAGCCGCTTCCTTCGGTCACCTGTTGCTTGCGCTTGCCGCCGGCGGCCTGTCGACGCTCAATCCCTGTGTCTTTCCGCTCCTGCCACTGGTGGTGGGCGGCAGCCTGCAGGCGAACCGTGCCGGTCCGCTGTTCATGGGGCTGGGCATGGTGGCCTCGTTTGCCCTGATCGGTCTGCTGCTCGGCGTGGCCGGTCCCGTGCTGGGGATCGATGGGGAAAGCGTCCGGTTCGTCGGGGGCTGGCTGTTGCTGCTGCTGGGGGCGGTGATGCTGGTGCCGGCGCTGAACGAGCACTTCACCCGCCTCATGACGCCGCTGGCGAGCGGGGCCGATGGCTTGTCGAGCCGGATCAACGCGACCTCCCTGGCCGGCTCCTTCCTGCTGGGGGGATTGCTCGGGCTGGTCTGGAGCCCGTGTTCAGGTCCCCTGCTGATTTCGGCGATCACCCTCGTGGCCAGCGAAGGGGGAGCCCTGCGCGGGACCATGATCCTGGGGGCGTTCGGCCTGGGTGCGGCGGTACCGCTGATTGGCGCCGCCTACGCGTCGCGGGCCGGATTCGTCCGCATGCGCGGCTGGGTGCTGAGCCATATCAAGTCCCTCAAGACTGGCTTCGGTGTCCTGCTCGTCCTGCTGGGCATTGCCATCCTGATGAACTGGGACAAACGCCTCGAAGCCCTGGTGATCCCTTACCTGCCTGACTGGTGGATCAATCTGACCGTCGCGATCTGAGGGGCAGGCAAGAGAGCGTTGCGGTACGAACGCAGGCGGTCGTTCTCAGGCCACCTGCAATCTCGTCGCGCCCTCGCCAGATTCCTTCGGCTCCGCCTGCACGGCAGCCATCAGTTCCTCGCCGCTGAAATCATCGACGTTGATGATGTCCATCACCTTGCGATCGAACTCGCGCAACATCGAGGCCTCGTCGGTATTGATAAGTCCGGCCGCCAGCGCCTGCTCGATCTGTCCGGGCAGGTCGAGCGCCGTGATCAGTCCCGTCTTCACGCCTTCGACGCGGATGCGTTTCTCGAGTGGTTCGGCGGCGACGGACAACTCGAGCGCTTCCTGTAGCAGGCCGATCGGATTACCGGGCTCGACCGTGCGATAGATGCCCCACGCCAGCCGATCGCGCGTTGCGCTCGGCATCATCAGCGGTTCGACGATGGCGCGGCCCAGGCGATCGCTGGCAGCGAAATACGTACGTCCGCGCGGGAAGATGACGAGCCGCATCGCGCCGGCGATAAAGCGGTTCGGGAAGTTGCGCAGGAAGTCGTGCAGCTGTTCCTGCGCCTTGTAGAGCAGCGTACGGCAGCTCCACTCGACCAGCGGCAGGTCCGCCTCCGGCCGTCCCTGGTTCTCGTAGTGCTTCAGCACCATCGAGGCCATGTACAGCGACGACAGCACGTCGCCGAGGCGGGCCGACAGGTGCTCCTTCTGCTTCAGGTAGCCGCCAAGCGTCAGCATCGCCATGTCCGTCGCAAAGGCGAACTGCGCACTGAACTTGTTGACGTGCTGGTAGTACCGGCGTGTCGAGCCGGTGTCCGGCGCATCCGAGAACCGCGCGAACGTCACGGCCATCACGAACGAGCGTGCGGCGTTGGACAGCGTGTAGCCGATGTGGCCGAACAGCGCCTGGTCGAAATCGCGCAGGCTCCTGCGCTTGTCCTTCTCCTTGGCCGCGTTCATTTCCCTGAGCACGTACGGATGGCAGCGGATCGCGCCCTGGCCCAGGATCATGAGGCTGCGCGTGAGGATGTTTGCACCCTCGACCGTGATCGCGACCGGCACGACCTGGTAACCGCGACCGAGGTAGTTCTTCGGGCCAAGGCAGATGCCCTTGCCGCCGTGCACGTCCATCGCGTCGTTCGCGACCTGCCGTGCAAACTCCGTGCAGTGGTATTTCAGCATTGCGGCGGGCACGGACGGCTTCTCACCGCCGTCGATCGCGCCTGTCGTCACCGAACGCGCCGCGTCGACGATGTACGCAGCGCCCGCCATGCGCGTGAGCGCGGCCTCGACGCCCTCGAACTTGCCGACCGGCTGGTTGAACTGCTTGCGGATGCGCGCATACGCAGCCGACGCAAAAATGCCGGCCTTCGCACCACCCGCTGCATTCGACGGCAGCGAGATGCAGCGGCCCACGGACAGCTGCTCGACCAGCATGCGCCAGCCCTGGCCCGCCATCTTCGGCCCGCCGATGATGCAGTCGAGCGGCATGAACACGTCCTTGCCGGACAGCGGCCCGTTCTGAAACGGGACGTTGAGCGGGAAGTGACGACGGCCGATCGCAAGTCCCGGCGTGTCGCGCGGGATCAGCGCGCAGGTGATGCCGTACTCGGTCCTGTCGCCGCCGAGCAGCTTGTCGGGGTCGTACAGCTTGAAGGCCAGGCCGACCACGGTCGCGATCGGCGCGAGCGTGATGTAGCGCTTCGAGAAATTCAGGCGCAGGCCGAGCACTTCCTTGCCGCCGTAGACGCCACGGCAGACGACGCCCGTGTCGGGTATCGATGCGGCGTCGGAGCCGGCGCGCGGCGCTGTGAGTGCGAAGCAGGGTACGTCCTCGCCGCGGGCGAGTCGCGGCAGGTAATGGTTCTTCTGCTCCTCGGTGCCGTAATGCAGCAGCAATTCGGCGGGGCCGAGCGAGTTCGGCACGGCTACCGTGGACGACACCGTCGCGCTGCGGCTCGCCAGTTTCACCAGCACGCAGGAGTGTGCGTAGGCGGAGAATTCGAGGCCGCCGTACCGCTTCGGGATGATCATCGCGAAGAAGCCCTTCTGCTTCAGGAACTCCCAGACTTCGGGCGGCAGGTCGGCGCGACGGTGGGTGATGTCCCAGTCGTCGATCATGCGGCAGAGGTCTTCGCACGGACCGTCGATGAACGCCTGCTCGTCTGCCGTCAGCCGGGGCGCCTGCGCCGACAGGAGCTTGTGCCAGTCGGGGCGTCCCGTGAACAGTTCGCCGTCCCACCACACGGTGCCGGCTTCGAGCGCCTCGCGTTCCGTGTCCGACATCGACGGCAGCAGGCGGCGGTACGTCTTCAGGAACGGCCTGGTGATGAAGCGCAGCCGGAAAGCGTCGACGTTGAGCAGCGCCATGGCACCGAACACCAGCCACAACGTCACGAGCCACGGCGTCGCGGGTGCGCGAATGACCGAGTAGGCGACGAGGATGCTGCCGGCAGCCAGCGTCGCCGCGCGCAGGGACACGCGCTGGTAGGTGAGGTAGAGGGTGCCGCCGACGAGAATCAGGAGCCAGAGAGCGGTAGTCACTGCTGCGTTCCTTGCAGTGGAGCGGGGCGAAGTGCCCTGCTGGAAGCCCGACTATGCATCCGATTGCTGCGCCGCCGCAATATCCGGATTCTGGGTCCTCAGGGCGTGACGAGCCGACTCACGAACTGCTCGATCACTTCCAGCATCGCGGCCGGATCCTGATCGGGATGCCGAACGGCGCTGACCGCCAGGCCGTTCCAGACCTGCATCAGCAGGTGGGCACGCCGGGACGCGATGTCCGGCGGCAGGCCAAGTCCCCGATCGTCCCGGTCGCGCGCCATCCACGCCTGCAGGGCCTCAAAAATGCGCTCGTC
>JAABQQ010000110.1 GCA_011391405.1 Gammaproteobacteria bacterium | reverse complement strand
CCGTGTGATCGGAATGCACCTCGAACGATTGGTGCCCCGGGCAGGAGTTGAACCTGCGACCTACCGCTTAGGAGGCGGTCGCTCTATCCACTGAGCTACCGGGGCATGCTGTCCGGAGTGTGGCGGCGGGGCCCGAAAAAGAAATGGTGGAGCGGAAGGGGATCGAACCCTCGACCTTCGCATTGCGAACGCGACGCTCTCCCAGCTGAGCTACCGCCCCACACGAGGGCGCGCATTGTAGCACCGGGTTGCCGCACCGCAACCGCAGTTCTTCAGGCCCGGTATGATTCACGCATGAACGTGCGAATCCGTGATGCAAAGCCCTCGGACCAGGAATTCCTGGCACATGGCAACGAGGCGATGGCGCTCGAGACGGAGCACAAGCGGCTCGATCCAGTCACGATTCGCCGTGGCGTCGCCTCCGCTCTTGCAAATCCGGCACACGGCCGTTATTTCGTCGCGGAGGACGATGCTGGCAATGCCGTCGGCCAGCTCATGATCACGTACGAGTGGAGCGACTGGCGCGACGGCCAGTTCTGGTGGATTCAGAGTGTCTACGTCATGCCAGCAGCGCGGCGCGGCGGCGTGTTCCGTGCGTTGTACGATCACGTCGGCACGCTGGCCCGCAGCACCCCTGGCGTCGTCGGGTTGCGGCTTTACGTCGAATTGGACAACGTGGCCGCGCGCCGCACTTACGAGCGCTGCGGCATGCATGATGGCGGTTACCGCATCATGGAAGTGGACCACTCAGGCGCCATTCGAGACGCCAGCGAAGGAGATTGCCCGTGCTGAAGAAAGGAACCCAGGCGCCGGAATTCGACCTCTTCGACCAGGACGGCAAGCGCCACACGCTGAAGTCGCTGCTCGCCAGGGGACCGTTGATCCTCTATTTCTACCCCGCTGACTTCACACCGGGCTGCACCAGGGAAGCCTGCACTTTCCGCGACCTGCAGAACGACCTGGTGCGGGCCAAGCTCCGCGTGGTCGGAGTGAGCCCGCAGGATGCCGACTCGCACAAGAAATTCGCGGCGAAGCACAACCTCAATTTCCCGCTGCTCGCCGACCCGGACAAGCAGGCGGTCAAGGCCTACGACGTGGATGGTCCACTCGGATTCGGGGTACGCCGGGGCACGTACCTGATTGGCGCGGACGGCAAAATCCAGGATTCGGTGCTGGCCGACCTGCGCATCGGTGCGCATGAAGCGTTCGTGCAGGCGGCACTCGCGGCAGGTGCGGTCTAAGGAAGGGGTTAGGGGTTAGTCGCAAATGCCATCTGACCCCGCCTTTAACACATATATATCAATAGTTTATTGGATTTATTTCGAAATCTTCGCATCATTAGCTGGCGGTGTCGGCTGCCCGTAGCGCAGCCGTAACACGCGGGTTTCACCCGGACTTGGCATCACGACGACATAGATGGCATCGAACTCATCGTCGCGCATGGCGTAGTCGCTCCCGCTCAGCTGGCTGATCACACCCGGCAGAGTCGTCGCGTAACCCACCACGACCACCGTCTTGCCCCGATGCTCACGTTTGATGCGGGCGGCAAGCCCGGACCAGTCGCTGCTCGCGATGACGTTGATCGGCAGCTTGAACTGATTGGCGACGGGCGCCGCCGTCTGCTGGGCGCGACGCGTATCGGCGGCATAGAGGTAGTCGACCTTGCGGTCGGCCAGCGCGTCGTCGATCAAGGCGCCCAACGACGCTACACGCTTTTCGCCGGCCGGACTCAGGTCCGGATCACCCGAAGTGCTTGCGCCTGCTTCTGCATGCCGGACCAGCACCACGACGGTCGTGCGGGACCAGGTACCGAGCCAATAGACGCCCGCCACAGCCATCAGGATTCCGAGCAACGGAATCAGCAACGGCGCCATGAAGGGGCGGCGGCGGAGCTTGGTCAGCGGGTCCATCGCAGCATCATAACGAATCGAGCCGCCACCCTACTCCCGCCATTCAGCAAAAGTAGGAGATTCCAAGAGTCGCCACTCGCCCGGCTTCGCGGTGCGTTCCACGAACAGGGCTGGAACCCGCTGCGCTTGCGTCCAGGCGAGCCCGGCCTCGGTGCCCATGACCATGAGGGCTGTCGCAAAAGCATCCGCCCGGATGGCATTCGCGTCGATTACCGAGACCGCGGTCAGCGCGCTGGACGTCGTGCGTCCGGTGCGAGGATCAAGGGTATGCGAATACCGGTGGCCCTCCGTGTCGATGCGGGCATCGCGATAATCGCCCGACGTGGACACGGCAGCATCACGCAAGCGCAGCCCAACCAGCGGTTCACGCTCGGTCGCGAGCGGCGCTTCGATCGCGATCCGCCACGGACCGCCCTCCGGCCGTTGCCCTGCGGCACGAACTTCGCCCCCGATCTCGACGATGTAATCAGTGTGGCCGAGGCCACGCAACTCGGTCGCGATGCGGTCCACCGCGTAGCCAGGCGCAATGCCGTCCACCGTCAGCCGCATGCCGCTTGCACTCTTGCGCACCGACATACGCGGCACACTGCGCAGCTCGAGTCTGGCGTACCCCACGCTCTTGCGGGCCTGTTCGAGCTGGCCGGACGTGGGTGCCTGGAAGGACGTCTTCCCGGACGCGCCGGCACCCCCGGACTCGTAGCCCCAGAGTCCCAGCAACGGTGCCACGGTGACGTCAAACGAGCCTCCGGTGAGCTCGCTGACTTCGTGCGCTTCCTGCAGGACGACGAACAGGGTCGGCGAGACGTCCTGCCACGAGCGGCTCTCGTCCCGGTTGAGCAGCGCGATCTCACTCGTGTCGTTGTATGTCGACAAGTGCCGTTCGGTCTCGACGAGCACACGATCGATTGCAGACTGCACGCCGCGGCGCTCTTGCAATGAGTCCGCACCCGACACAGTGACGTGGTACTTCGTTCCCATCGTCGGCCCGGCGAACTGCGCGGGCTCCGGCGTGCGCGAGCAAGCACTGACGACGACGACTGCCAGACCGTTGACCAGGCAGATGACCAGACGGCGCAGCGCTGTCGACCTGAAGGGGAGTACGAGCCTGGCGTGGACGGGCACGATCACTGTTTCGCGATCGCTGCCTTGCCGCCTCGCAACACGAATTTCTGGATCTTGCCGGTGGCCGTCTTCGGCAATTCCTGCACGAACGTGAAGGCCGAAGGCACCTTGAAATGGGCCAGCACGCCGCGGGCGAACTCGCGCATCTCCTCGGCCGTCGACGACTGCCCAGGCCGCAGCACCACGAACGCATGTGGCGATTCACCCCAGCGCTCGTGCGGCATGCCGACGACCGCCACCTCGAGAATCGCTGGATGTCGCAGCAGGGCGCCTTCGACTTCGATCGACGAGATGTTCTCGCCGCCGCTGATGATCACGTCCTTGTAGCGGTCGCGTATCTCAACGTAGCCGTCGGGATGCACGACGGCCGCGTCGCCGGTGTGAAAGTAACCACCGCGGAATGCCTTCTCGGTCGCACCCGGGTCGTTGTAGTAACCCTTCATCACGACGTTGCCACGTGCAACGATCTCGCCGAGCGTGGCGCCGTCCCTCGGCACGTCGCGCATCTCTTCGTCGACGACTCGAAGGTCGCCGGACGTCATGAGTTCGACGCCTTGTCTCGCCTTGATCCGCGCGCGCTCGCCGGGCTCGAGCGCGTCGTGCTCCGGCAACGGCGCACAGATCGAAATGAATGGCGCTGTCTCGGTGAGGCCGTAGAACTGGGTGAGGGTCCAGCCAAGTTCACCTTCCACGCGTTCGATCGTGGCAGGTGCAGGCGGCGCACCGGCCGTCGCGACACGAACTCCACGTCGCAACGACATGCGCCCTTCTTCCGGTCCGCTGGCGATGGCGATGAGCACCGTGGGCGCGGCGCAGAGCATGGTGATGCGTTCCTGGTTCACGAGCCGATAGATGGTAGCTGCATCGACCTGACGCAGGCAGACATGCAGCGCCGCGGCCGCCGTCACGATCCACGTGTAGGTCCAGCCGTTCGCGTGGAACATCGGCAGCGTCCACAGGTAGCGATCGGCCGGCGACATCGGCAGGTGCGCGAGCGTCCCGATCGCGTTCACCCATGCGTTGCGGTGCGTGATCATCACGCCTTTCGGACGCGACGTGGTGCCGCTGGTGTAATTGATCGAAAGCAACTCGCCCTCGGCAATCGACGGCCGCTCGTACACGCCGTCACTCGCTGCCAGCAGCTGTTCGTAGTCGAGCCAGCCCGGTTTGCCGCCTTCCAGAGCAACGAAGTGCTCGACCGTGCTCATCTGGTCACGAACCTTGTCTACGGTATCCAGGTAATCCGCATGCACGCAGAGGACCTTGGTGCCACTGTGGTTCGCGAGGTAGACGAAGTCCTCCGCGACCAGCCTGTAGTTCATCGGCACGATGACCGCGCCCAGCTGCGGTACCGCGTAATACTGCTCGAGGTGTTGATGCGTGTTCGGCGACAGCGTCGCCACGCGATCGCCCTGCTTCACACCGAGCTGCGCCAATGCCGACGACCAGCGGTCGCAGCGCTGGCCGAACGCTTCGTACGTCAGTCGCAGATCACCATCGATCACGGCTTCGCGCGATCCATGGAGCTTGCGTGCGCGACGCAGGAAATCGAGCGGGGTGAGTGGTGTTTCCATGCGGAGGGGCGTGGTGGTGCGGGGCAGTGATTCTGCCCCGGCGCATCCGCTACCGCACGCTTGAGTGAGCTACTTGCGGGCATCCTGACGGCATGCCCGCTGAAGCGAAAGCACGGGTCCGATAGTCAATCTGCCAAAAAAATCAGTTAGTTAGAATGCCAACCGAATGCGGATACTCGTGCACTGGTAGCGAAAACGTCCCCTCACGGGGGCGTTGTCGTATCTGGCGGAGAGGGTGGGATTCACTCGGCCCGCCGCAGCGGTCCTCGCCCCATTGGGGCGCCCTCGACGGACATTGCCGCGAGGGCGTGCCCATCCAAGTACGCGGCTGGGTCGACCCCACGTCCCGTGGGTTCTCAGCCCACCCCTCGGGCCACAAAGACGAACGCCCCTTAAACGGGGCGTTCTAGTGTTAGTGGCGGAGAGGGTGGGATTCGAACCCACGTACACCCGTTAAGATGTAACTGGAATTCCAGTCCAGCGCCTTCGACCGCTCGGCCACCTCTCCGCAGGGGGCGGAAGGGTACACGCCCGTCGCCCACCCGGCTAGTAGCCTGCAATCCGGGGCACCGCTGAAATCAGGCGATCGTCACGCCTGTAGCCTTCATGGCGGCCAGCAACTCTGCCTCGAGACGCTCGGATAACGAGGTCAACGGCAACCGAATGCCCCGCTCCATCAGCCCCAGCCTGGCCACGGCCCATTTAACGGGGATCGGGTTGGGCTCGACGAACATCGCCAGGTGCAGCGGCATCAACCGCTCGTTGAGTACCGCAGCCTCCGCATGCCGGCCTGCGAGTGCGGCAATGCACATGTCGTGCATCGCACGTGGTGCGACGTTGGCCGTCACTGAAATCACGCCACGCGCGCCCCGCTTCATCAGTTCGGCGGCCGTAGGATCGTCGCCGCTCAGCAGCAGGAAGCCAGGCTTGGCAGCGCCCAGGATCGATTCGGCCCGCGACATGTCACCTGTCGCCTCCTTGATGCCCACGATCCTGGGATGCTCGGACAATCGCACGACTGTCTCGGGCAGCATGTCGCACACGGTACGACCCGGCACGTTGTAGAGAATGACAGGTACATTGACCGAATCGGCAATGGCGCTGAAATGCCGGTACAGGCCTTCCTGGGTGGGCCGGTTGTAGTACGGGACGACCGTGAGCAGGCCATCGGCGCCGGCGGCCGCCAACTCGCGCGAAAGCTCGATGCTCTTCGCCGTGGAATTCGTGCCACTGCCCGCGATGACCGGCATGCGACCGCCGACGCGCGCCTTGGCGCGCCGGACCAGTTCCGCAACCTCCGACGGCTTGAGCGTCGGGGATTCCCCGGTCGTGCCGCCGACGACGACGGCGTCCGTGCCTTCAGCGACGTGGAAATCCAGCAGGCGCTCCCAGGCCTGGAAATCGACCGCCCCGTCGGCGCGCATTGGCGTCACGAGCGCAGGGATGCTGCCCTGGAACATTCTGCGGGGGCCTCGGCGGGAAGGTTGCTCATGCTACGCAAGCGGAAAGCTGCGAAGCAAGGCAAAATCACGGTACACGCGCCCATGCGGCGCCGATACACTGAGTCCAAGCATCCATGAAGCAACTGATTGCGATCTGCGCCATTGGCAACGACCGGACCGGGCTGGTCTATGACCTGACCCGCGTGGTCGTCGAATCTGGCGGCAACGTCCTCGAAAGCCGCATGACGGCGCTCGGCAACGAGTTCGCCATGCTGCTGCTCGTCGCGGGCAACTGGCACACGCTGGCCAAGCTCGAAGGCGAACTCACCAAGCTCGGCGAAGCCTCCGGCCTCACCATCACGGTGCGCCGCACCGAGCAGCGCTCTCCCCGCGTCGACATGGTCAGCTACACGGTCGATGTTGTGTGCCTCGACCAGCCGGGCGTGCTGCACACGCTGTCCGGCTTCTTCTCGTCGCGCGGCATCGACGTGGGCGACATCAGCACCCGCACCTACAACGCCGCGCACACGGGTGCCCCGATGTTCTCGGTGTACATGGTCATCCACGTGCCGACCCGGATCCACATCGCCGCACTGCGCGAAGAGTTCATGGATCTCTGCGATCACATGAACCTCGACGCCATCCTCGAACCCCTGAAGTCCTGAGCCACGCAACTCATGCCAGCAAAGACCGTCACGCTCGAGCGCAAGGTGCCTGCTTTCGCCGCTGCCGCCAGCGGTGGCTCGAAATGGAAGCTGGCCGATGCCGCCGGCAAGAACCTCGTCGTCTACTTCTACCCGAAGGACAACACGTCCGGCTGCACTAAAGAGGGCGAAGCCTTCCGCGACCTGCACGCGAAGTTCAGGAAGGCCGGCACGGAGATCGTCGGCGTCTCGCCGGACAGCGTCGCTTCGCACGACAGGTTCATCGCCCGGTACGGCTTCACGTTCCCGCTGCTCGCCGACGAAGAAATGGCCGTGTGCCAGCTCTTCGACGTGTGGAAGGAAAAAAGCATGTACGGCAGGAAGTACATGGGTGTCGAGCGCAGCACTTTTCTCATCGACGCCAAGGGCGTGCTGCGCCGGGAATGGCGCAAGGTCAAAGTGCCTGGCCACGCCGAAGAAGTGCTCGCCGCCGCGGCCGAGCTCTGACGCGGCGTACTGTCACCGCGCCCTTCCTGACCCATCACATCAGCGGAGCCCGACTTGGCCAAGACCCGGAAGCAGATCGAACCGCGCAGGATCTACGTTCTCGACACCAACGTCATGATGCACGACCCCTCGGCCATCTTCCGGTTCGAGGAGCACGACATCTTCATCCCCATGACCGTGCTCGAAGAACTCGACGCCGGCAAGAAGGGGCTGTCGGAAGCAGCTCGCAACGTGCGTCAGGTCAGTCGTTTTCTCGACGAGCTGATGGCGAACTCGAACAAGCTGCAGATCGATCACGGCATCGAACTGCCCTCGGCCAAGTTCACGCCAGGCGGCAAGAAGCCTCCGAGTGGCCGCCTCTATTTCCAGACCAGGCAGCTCAACGGCAACCTGCCCGCCACCCTGCCCGGCCACGGTGCCGACAACGCGATTCTCGCGCAGACGCTGGCGTTGCAGCAGGAACATCGCGACGCGCGCGTCACGCTGGTGTCGAAGGACATCAACCTGCGCATCAAGGCCGCCATCCTCGGCGTACGAGCCGAGGACTACTACAGCGACAAGACGATCGAGGACGCCGACCTGCTCTACACCGGCATCGAAAAGCTGCCGGGCAACTTCTGGGACAAGGCAGGCCGCAAGCTCGAGTCCTGGCACGAGGCCGGCGGCCGCACATTCTACCGCGTACGCAATAAGCTGGTTGCCAACTGGGCGCCCAATCAATTCGTTTACCAGGCCGACGATCACGGCCTCGAAGGCATCGTGCGTTCGATCGAAGGCGAGTCTGCCGTCATTGAAGTGGCGCGCGACTACCGCAGCGAACGCCATGGTGTCTGGGGCATCAGCGCGCGCAACCGCGAGCAGAACTTCGCGCTCAACCTGCTGCTGGACCCTGAGATCGACTTCGTCACCATCCTCGGTCCCGCGGGCACGGGCAAGACGCTGCTGACGCTGGCCGCGGGCCTGTCGCAGGCGCTCGAGACGAATCGTTTCACCGAGATCATCATGACGCGCGTGACGATCCCGCTGGGCGAGGACATCGGCTTCCTGCCAGGCACGGAAGAGGAAAAGATGGAGCCCTGGATGGGCGCGCTGATGGACAACCTCGAAGTCCTGACGCAAAGCCAGGAAGGCGGCAGCTGGGGTCGCGCCGCCACCAACGACCTGTTGCGCAACCGCATCAAGATCCGCTCGCTCAACTTCATGCGCGGCCGCACGTTCCTGAACCGCTACCTGATCCTGGACGAAGCGCAGAACCTGACACCCAAGCAGATGAAGGCGCTGGTGACCAGGGCCGGCCCAGGTACCAAGCTTGTCTGCCTCGGCAACATCGCCCAGATCGATTCCCCGTATCTCTCGGAGACCACCTGCGGCCTCACTTACGTCGTGAACCGCTTTCGCGGCTGGCGCCATTACGGCCACATCACGCTGACCCGCGGCGAGCGTTCGCGGCTCGCAGACTTCGCTTCGGAGAGGCTGTAGGCTCGCGCGAGGAACCCTCGGCGGAGTCGGCTGTCAGAGGAAGCACATGAATTTTACCGCCATCCTGCGCCGTCCCCACCTGTCGGCGTTCGCCCTCCTGCTGGCCTCGCTGCCCGCGCTGGCACAGCCCCAGAAGTCCTCCCAGGACCAGCTCCCCGAAATGGGGACCGCGGCCCAGGAGGCGCTCAGCCTCGAGGACGAGAGCCAGATCGGCCGAATGGTCATGCGCAACCTGCGTGAGGCGGGCATGGTCCTCGACGATCCGGAGGTTCATGAATACATCCAGTCCCTGGGGCTGCGCCTGTCGAGCCTCGCCCAGGATGGCAACCGCAACTTCAATTTTTTCGTCGTGCGCGATCCGGCCATCAACGCGTTCGCCCTGCCAGGCGGATACGTTGGCATTCACTCGGGCCTCATGCTGGAGACGCGCAATGAGAGCGAACTCGCCGGCGTGCTGGCGCACGAAGTGGCACACGTCACGCAGCGGCACATTGCGCGCGGACTCGAGGCACAATCACGCGCCAACCTGATGGCCACGGCCGCAATGCTTGCCGCGATCCTGGTCGGCGCGGCCGGAGGCGGCAGTTCCGACGTGACGATGGGTGCGATCACCGCGGCCCAGAACATGGCCGCGCAGGCCAGCATCAACTTCACCCGCGACAACGAATACGAGGCTGATCGCATCGGCATCGGCGTCCTGGCCTCCGCCGGGTTCGATCCAAACGCAATGCCAGCGTTCTTCGACACGATGTTCCGCCGCACCCAGCTTGGCCCCGACCGGGTGCCCGAGTTGCTGCGCACGCATCCGGTGACCAGCAACCGCATCGCGGAATCCAAGGACCGTGCCTTGCAGTACCCGCAGGTCAACCCGAAGGAGAGCCTCAGCTACGCGCTGATGAAAGAGCGCATCCGCGTGCTGCTCGTCACGCGCAACGGCGATCCCCGCGACTATTACCGAGCGCTCGGCGACAACGAAGCCGACCTGTCGCTCGCCCAGACGTACGGTCGCGGCCTGTCGCACCTGTACGGTAACGAAGCTGAAAAGGCGGTGGTCACGTTCATGCGGTTGCGCCAGCAGTACCCGGAAGTGATGGCGTTCCACACCGCACTCGGCCAGGCGCAGCTTGCCACGGGCAGGACACAGGAGGCGCTGGGGACGCTCGAACACGCGCTTGTGCTGGCCCCCCGCAACGTGCCCGTCACGGTCCGCTACGGCGAGGCACTGCTGCAGGCGGGTCGTGCCAAGCGCGCGCACGAAGTGTTGCTCGACCTGTTCAACAACGTGCCGCCGACGCAGGAGCAGATTCGGCTGACGGCAATGGCCGCCAACGCGGCGGGTGACGTGGCCGACGCCTACTCGTACATGGCGGAATACCACCTGATGGGTGGCGACCTCATGCTTGCCATCAACCAGCTCGAACTTGCCCTGTCGGTGCCGAGCATCACCGACCAGCAGCGTGCCAAATTCGTGGCGCGGCTCAAGGAGGTGCGTGAATGGCTGCCAAAGGAACGCAACCGGTCGAAAAAGCCGCCAGACGGGCAGGCGCCGGACGGGCAGCGTTCACCCGACGGGCAGCGTGCGCCTGGTTGAACACGCGACGACGTGGCACGAATAGGTAGAATGCCGCGCCTGGAGCGCGGCTATTGGGCTCGTCCCCTCGTCACGGCATAGGGTTACCATGTTTTTCGGCACTTCGCGCAGCGCGCCCGGACCGCTGTACTCCCGCCTTGCGGCCGGCCTCGCCTTGCTGGCCGTGACCGCATTTCTCAGCGGTTGCGCCACGACGCAGGCGGACGGCACCCCGCGTCCACGGAATCCCGACCCGTTTGAGAAAGTCAACCGTGGCGTCTTCAGGTTTAACGACACCCTGGACCGCTACGCACTGAGGCCCGCAGCCACGGTGTACCGGGACTACACACCGAAAATCGTGCAGACGGGCGTCGGCAACTTCTTCGATAACCTGGGCAACCCGACGACGATCATCAACCAGTTCCTGCAGGGCAAGTTCAAGGAAGGCACGCAGGACACGGGACGCTTCCTGCTGAACACCACGCTCGGCTGGGGCGGCGTGATCGACGTGGCGTCGGGCGGCACCAACCTGCCAAAGCACAACGAGGATTCGGGCCAGACGCTCGGCTGGTGGGGCGTCCCCCCCGGTCCCTACCTGGTCCTGCCCTTCCTGGGTCCTGCAACGCTGCGCGATGCGCCGGCTCGCATCGCCGACGATTTCACGCAGCCGTTCCGCTGGTACAACGCAGGTTCGGAGCGCTGGATTTCCCTGGGACTAAGCTTCCTGGACAGGCGCGTGCAGTACCTGCCGCTCGACCAGACGCTGGCACGGACGTACGACCCCTATGTGTTCGTGCGCGACGCCTACCTGCAGCGCCGGCTGTACCTGGTCTTCGACGGCAATCCGCCGCAAAGCAAGCTGCCCGCGGACGATGACTGGGAGGCAGAAGCGCTGAAGGAAAGCGAGGAACCCGTCGCAGACGAAGGCGACGCAGTGGAGCCTCCGACGGACGAAAGCAACCCAACCCAGAAGCAATGAGTCCCGCGCGCGGGCGCGCGTCTATCGCGCAAGCGGCGCGGCCGGTTCTATCCCGCCGCTCCGTGTCGAACGCCGCAGCTCGAGCGAAAAGAGCGAAGCGGCACTGAAGCCCAGTCGCTGCTGCGCTGGCACCATCGCTTCGCTCTCGCTCGAGCAAGGATCGCCGCCTCGAAATAGGGGACGCTCACCTATTTCTCTCACCTATTTCTCACCTTTTTCCTTTCGGAAATAGGTGAGCGTCCCCTATTTCGAGGCGAAGCGCGTGAGACCCCGGAGCGGCGGGATAGAACCGGCCGCGCCGCTTGCGCGTCATCGCAACCCGGGTGCGAAGGACTCAGTGCCCGTCAGTCAGCAGGCTTTCGAGGTCAGAGATCCGCGCGACCGCGAGAATCTGCGAGGGGATGCATTCATAGCGAATCACCGAGCCGCGCGACTTCGCCGTCGCCAGCCAGTCGACCAGCACGGCGAGACCAGCGCTGTCGGCCTCGGTGACGCGCGACAGATCGATCGTGCACGTTGAACCCTTGGGGATCAGAGCCAGCCCCGCGGGCAACGCACGACCGGCCGTGACATAGCCGAGCACCCCGCTCGCCTCGAGCCGGCCATCGGCCACGCGCTGAATGCTGAACTGATCCACTGCGTGAGTGCGGGCCGCCGCCGGCTCAGCGACCGGCCTTGGTCGTCGGGGTCGTCCCCGGCGCATCCGCCTGGCCGGACGCGTTCTGTGCCTCGAGCCGCTGTATCACTGCGTCGATGCCCTTCTGGTCGATTTCCGCGCCGAAGTCCGTGCGGTAGTTCTTCACGTACGAGATGCCTTCGATCGTGATATCCCACGCCTTCCAGCCCTGTGGCGTCGCGCGCATCGTGTAGTTGACCGGCACCGGGGTGCCGTTGCTGCGCTTCACCTCGGAACGGATCGTCGCCGCGCCGGTCGACAGGTCGCCCTTGAACGGCAGGAACCGGAGGCGGTCCTCCGTGAACTCGGCTACCGCGTCGCCATAATTGCGCATGAGCGACTGGTAGAAAGCGTCGATAAAGCGCTTCTTCTGCGCGTCGGTCGCCGTACGCCAATGCTTGCCCAGCACCAGGCGCGCCGCATAGTCGACGTCGAAGTGCGGCAGCAGGTATTTGTCGGCCAGTGCGCGCAGCTTGGTTGGATCTCTGGTAACCGCAGCCCGGTTCGCGTCGAGCTCGTGCAGCAGGTCCTGCGAGGCCTTCTGCATCAGCTCCTGCGGACCCGGTCCGGGCACCGCGACGGCCGGCTTGGCGGCAGGCGTGCCCTGCGCCAGCAATGCCATCGGCGCAAGGCCAAACAGCGCGACCAGGATCAACTTCGACCAGGCCGTGTTGCCGCGCATCGCTGTCATGTCTGGAATCACTCCTGTGCCGCGGGGGCCGGTGCTGGCGTCGACTCACCCGGCGGCGTGGCCGCCGAATTGAAAAGGTACTTGCTGATGAGGTGTTCGAGCACGATGGCGTCGTTCGCCATGATGACCTGCTCGCCGTCCTTGTAAGGCACGTCGGAGCTGCCCGGCGTCAGCCCGATGTACTGCCCGCCGAGCAATCCGGCCGTGTAGATGCTGGCGTCGCTGTCGTTCGGGATGGCGCGGTACTTGTCATTGATGCGCATCGTCACGATCGCCTTGTACAGACCCATGTCGTACTGGATGTCTTCGACCCGGCCGATCGTCACACCAGCCAGCGAGACCGGCGCGCCAGACTTCAGGCCGCCGATGTTCTCGAACGAGGCCTTCAGCCGGTACGAGTCGCTCTTCATCGAATACCCGCTGTTCGTGATCTGGGTGACCATGAACAGGATCGCAGCGAAGCCGAGCAATACGAACAGTCCGGTGGAAATGTCGATTGTGCGCGTTGAACGCATGATTCGTCCTACAGCATCAAAGCCGTGAGTATGTAATCGAGGATGAGCGTGACGACGGCGGAGATGACCACCGTTCGTGTCGTTGCACGCCCGACGCCCTCGGCCGTGGGTTGCGCATTGTACCCTTCGTAGACAGCGATCAGGCTGCAGGCCACTCCGAAGACCAGGCCCTTGACCAGACCTTCGCGGATATCGCTGAGTTCCACGGCACTGCGCATCTGCGACCAGTAGCTGCCGGCGTCGACGCCGAAGAACTCCACGCCGACGAGCTGCGCGCCGAACAGGGCGACCACGATGAAGATCGAGACCAGCAGCGGCATCGCGATGACACCCCCGAGGAAGCGCGGCAGCACGACGCGACGCATCGGATCGACGGCCATGATCTCCATCGCGGCAATCTGGTCCGTGGCGCGCATCAGGCCCAGTTCAGCCGCAAGTGCGGTGCCGGCCCGGCCTGCGAACAACAACGCCGTGACCACGGGACCGAGTTCCCGCAACAGGCTGATGGCGGTCGCGGTGCCGAGGTATTCCTCGGAGCCGAAACGGGTCAGCAGGTCGTAACCCTGCAGGCCGAGCACCATGCCGATGAACAAGCCGCAAGTCATGATGATGACCAGTGACATCGCGCCGGTGTTGTACACCTGCTCGATGATGGGCTTCGGGCGTAGCAAGCCCGACGGCAGGATCGCAGCCAGTCGGAGCGCGAAACGCACGAGCAGGCCGACGCGCTCGAGGAACGTCAGGAAGCTCTGCACCAGCTCGCGCAGGACGATAGTCACGCGAACACCTTTCCGCCGAGCAACTGCTCGTGGTACTCGGGGGCCGGGTAGTGGAACGGCACCGGACCGTCCGCGAGTCCATCGACAAACTGGTGCACGATCGGCGACGGATGGTCCCGCAGCTCGGCCGTCGTGCCGCTCGCCACGACCTTGCCTTCCGAAATGATGAAGCTCTGGTCGGCGATCTGCGAGATTTCGCGCACGTCGTGCGTCACGACGATGCTGGTGATGCCGAGCGCATCGTTGAGCGAGCGAATGAGCCGCAGCACCACGCCCATCGAAATGGGATCCAGTCCCGCGAACGGCTCGTCGTAGATGAGGATCTCGGGATCCATGACGATGGCACGTGCAAGCGCGACGCGCCGGCCCATGCCGCCGGAGAGCTGCTGCGGATACAGCTCAGCGGCGCCACGCAGCCCGACGGCGTGCAGTTTCGTCAGCACGATGGTGCGGATCAGACGCTCGGGCAGCCTGGTGTGTTCGCGCAGCGGAAACGCGACGTTCTCGAACACGTCGAGGTCCGTGAGCAACGCCCCGTTCTGGAACAGCATGCCCATGCGCCGGCGCAGGGCATAAATCTGTTTTCGTTTCAGCCTGGCCACGTCAAGACCGTCCACGATCACCTGGCCGCGATCGGCGAAGATCTGCCCGGTGATGAGCTTCAACAGGGTGGTCTTGCCCGTGCCGCTCGGCCCCATGATGGCCGTGATGGCGCCGCGGCGGATCTCGATGTCGAGCGCACTGAAGACGGTCTTGCCCGAGTCCACGTCAAAATGGACATCGTGCAGGACGGCAATCGACGGCGATTGGACCGCCGGAGCCGAGGCAACGGCAGGTCCGGATTGGTTATTCACGAGTTGGTCGTTTGGTCGCTTAATGGCAACGGACCGCGCCGGTCCGCTCGAGTTCCCTGATCTCGATCCGCCAGTGATTGTCGCCACGGCCCACGAGAACCCCCGATTCTAGCAGATTGGCGGGTTTTCCCCGCCATGGGCACTTTGCCGGGGTTGGCGCAGGGACCGTATAGGACTAAAATCGTCCCAATTGGAAATCCCGCCATGCTACGCATCAGCAAACTCACCGACTACGGCACGATCGTCCTGGCCTGTCTCGCCACCGCCCCGGACCGCCGATTGACGGCGACCGAGGTGGCCGAGCGCACGCGCCTCGGCCTGCCCACCGTCGGCAAGCTCCTGAAGAATTTCCATCGGGCGGGCCTGCTCACCTCGACGCGCGGCTCGCGGGGCGGCTATCAACTCGCCCGGCCGGCGGCCGCGATCAGCGCGGCTGCAATCATCGATGCGATCGAAGGCCCGGTTGCGATCACCGAATGCAGCGGCAACCACAGCGCCTGCGACCTGGAACTGTCGTGCAGCACAGGCAATGCGTGGCAACGCATCAACGGCGCCATTCGTCGCTCGCTCGATGACATCTCGCTTGCGCAATTGTCGGGACAGGAAGCCGTCGCTGTCTGGCGCCCCGCCCTCTCCGCAGTGGTCCGCACACCCGCCGCGACGCGCGGTCCCGGCCGGCTCTGAGGAGTTCAACGATGGCCAGCACACCGACCGACCTCGACGCACTCGTCGCACAGAAGTATCAGCACGGCTTCGTCACCGACGTCGAATCCGACACGCTGCCGCCCGGCCTCGACGAGGACGTGGTCCGCGTCATCTCGAAGATCAAGCGTGAGCCGCAGTTCATGCTCGACTGGCGCCTGCAGGCGCTGCGGCACTGGCACACGATGGCGAACCCGGACTGGGCCCACCTGCGCATCGCGCCCATCGACTACCAGTCGATCTCATATTACTCGGCGCCGCGGGCCAGGACCGACGGCCCGAAGAGCCTCGACGAAGTCGATCCCAAGCTGCTCGCCACGTACGAAAAGCTCGGCGTGCCGCTGCACGAGCGGGCGCGTCTCGCCGGTGTCGCCGTCGACGCCGTATTCGACAGCGTCTCGGTCGCGACGACGTTCAAGGACAAGCTGTCCAAGGCGGGCGTGATCTTCTGCTCGTTCTCGGACGCCGTGCAGAACCACCCGGAACTGATCGAGCAGTACCTCGGCAGCGTCGTCCCTTATACGGACAACTACTTCGCCACACTGAATTCGGCGGTGTTCTCGGACGGGTCGTTCGTCTACGTGCCGAAGGGCGTGCGCTGCCCGATGGAGCTTTCGACGTACTTCCGCATCAACGCAGCCAATACCGGCCAGTTCGAGCGCACGCTGATCATTGCCGACGAAGGCAGCCACGTGAGCTACCTCGAGGGCTGCACGGCGCCCATGCGCGACGAGAACCAGCTGCACGCCGCCGTGGTGGAACTCGTCGCGCTCAAAGACGCGAACATCAAGTATTCGACAGTCCAGAACTGGTACCCCGGCGACGAGAACGGCGTCGGCGGCATCTACAACTTCGTGACCAAGCGCGGTGAATGCCGTGGCGCCAGTTCGCGCATCAGCTGGACGCAGGTGGAAACCGGCTCGGCGATCACCTGGAAGTACCCGAGCTGCGTGCTGACCGGCGACAACTCGGTCGGCGAGTTCTACTCGGTCGCGCTGGCGAACCATTACCAGCAGGCCGACACCGGCACCAAGATGATTCACATCGGGCGCAATACGCGCAGCACCATCGTCTCCAAGGGCATTTCCGCGGGCCGTGGCCAGAACACCTATCGCGGCCTGGTGAAAATCCTGCCCTCGGCCGAAGGTGCCCGCAATTTCACCCAGTGCGACTCCCTGCTGATGGGCGACAAGTGCGGCGCGCACACGTTTCCGTACATGGAGATCAGGAACCCGTCCGCCGTGGTCGAGCACGAGGCCACCACATCGAAGATCGCCGACGACCAGCTTTTCTACTGCCGCAGCCGCGGCGTATCCGAAGAAGACGCGGTGAACATGATCGTCAACGGTTTCTGCAAGGTGGTTTTCAAGGAACTGCCGATGGAGTTCGCCGTGGAAGCCCAGAACCTGCTCGCCGTCAGCCTCGAAGGCTCCGTCGGCTGATCCGCGTCAGAAGAGAACAACAGACATGCTCAGCATCCGCGACCTGCACGCCCAGATTGGCGTTCGCAAGATCCTGAAAGGCGTCAACCTCGAGGTGAAGCCCGGTGAAGTGCACGCCATCATGGGACCGAACGGCTCGGGCAAGAGCACGCTCGCGAGCGTGCTGGCGGGCCGCGCGGGCTATGACGTCACGAAGGGCACGGCCCATTACCTCGGTGACGACCTGCTCGCGCTCGAGCCCGAAGAACGAGCCCGTCGCGGTGTCTTCCTGGCCTTCCAGTACCCCGTCGAAATTCCCGGCGTCAACAACGCCTACCTGCTGAAGGCGGCGCTCAACGCCGTGCGCAAGCGGCGTGGATTGCCGGAACTCGACGCCTTCGAGTTCCTTGCCCTGATCAAGGGCAAGATGAAACTGATGCAGATGGACGAGAGTTTCCTGAGCCGCGGTGTCAACGAAGGGTTCTCGGGCGGCGAAAAGAAGCGCAACGAGATCCTGCAGATGGCGGTGCTCGAGCCCAGGCTCGCGCTGCTCGACGAGACGGACTCGGGCCTCGACATCGACGCCTTGCGTGTCGTGGCCACCGGCGTCAACAGCCTGCGCTCACCCGAACGCGCCATCGTGATGGTCACGCATTACCAGCGCCTGCTCGATTACATCGAGCCCGACTTCGTGCACGTGCTCTCGGACGGCCGCATCCTGCGCACGGGCGACAAATCGCTCGCGCTCGAACTCGAAAAGCGCGGCTATGACTGGGTGAAGCAGGAGGCGAGCGCCGCATGAGCGCGACTGCTCTCTCCCCCGCCACTGCGCACTACCGCGAGGCGTTCGAGCGGCTTCGACCCCAGCTCGGTGGAACCGCCTCGCGCCGCGTGGCGGCGATGGAGCGCTTTGCCGAACTCGGGTTTCCCGGCGCGCGGGAAGAAGCATGGAAGTACACGAGCCTCCGCCGTCTCGAATCGCGGCGATTTGTGCCGGCCGCTCCAGCGACGACGCCCGTCGATGTGCCGGCAGCCTTCGTCGCGCAGCGACTCGCGCTCGTCAACGGATCGCCTGTGGGAGTTGTTCCAGCTTCGCTAGGCGGCTTTGCCCTCGGCACGCTGGATACCGCGCCCGAAGATCAGTTGCTGCGTGCTCTCGGCGGCGGCGGCACCGAACGTTTCGCGGCGCTCAATGCTGCACTGAGCATCGGCCCGCTGCTGTTGTCCACGACGGCTGGCCAGCAGAGCGACGACGTCCTGCAGCTCACTCTGGTCACCACGGGTACGGGCCCGACGCTTGCCAGCCCCCGCATCGCCGTACGCATGGCCGCCGGCAGCCGCGCACGCCTGCTGATCGACCACGTCGACGATGGCGCCCACGAGCATTTCACCAATGCCGTTCTCGACATTGAACTCGCGGCCGGCGCGCACCTTACCCTGTACCGGCTGCAGCGCCAGGGCGAGCGCGCATTCCACATCGAACGGATGGAAGTTCGCGTCGGCGAGCACGCCACGTTCGTAATGCGCGACTCGCAGCTCGGCGCCGCACTGGCGCGCCTCGATACCAACGTCAGCCTGGACGGTCGCGCGGCCGCCACCGAAATCACGGGCGTCTTCCTGGCCGACGGTTCGCGGCACCTCGACTCGCACATTCATGTCGGCCATCGCGCGATCGAAACGACGAGCCTGCAGGACTACCGCGGCATCGCGGCCAACAAGGGCCGCGGTGTCTACAACGGCAAAGCGATCGTGCACGAGGGCGCGCAGAAGTCGAATGCGCGCCAGGTCAACCGCAACCTGCTGCTGACCTCGGGCGCCGAGATCGACACCAAGCCCGACCTCGAAATTTACGCGGACGACGTGCAGTGCAGCCACGGCACGACCACGGGCCAGCTCGATCCGAATGCCCTCTTCTACCTGCGCTCCCGCGGCCTCAGCGAACCGGAGGCCCGCAGCGCGCTCACGCGTGCGTTTGCGGGTGCGGTATTGGCGCGTGTCGATGAACCCGCCCTGGCCAGGCACGTGCACGATGAACTCGATCGGCGCCTCGTGCGCCTGCTGGAGGTGACTGCATGAACGCCGTTCACGCTGTCGCCAGCGCAACGGGTGCATTCGACGTCGCCGCCATCCGCCGTGATTTCCCGGTGCTGGAGCGCACGATCCGCGGCCTGCCGCTTTCCTACCTCGACAATGCTGCTTCGAGCCAGCGACCTCGCGCCGTCATCGACGCCATGTCGCATTACTACGAGAATTCTCACGCGAACGTGCACCGTGGCGTGCACACGCTGAGCCAGGAAGCGACCGACCTGTTCGAAGGGGCGCGCGAGAAGGTGCGTCGCTTCATCAACGCGAAGTCGATACGGGAAATCATCTTCGTGCGCGGCACCACCGAGGCCATCAACCTCGTGGCACAGGCGCATGGCCGGCCGAACTTCGGTCCGGGCGACGAGATCCTGATTTCTTGGCTCGAGCACCACGCGAACATCGTGCCTTGGCAGATGCTGTGCCAACAGACGGGTGCCACGCTGAAGGTCGCCCCGATTACCCAGTCCGGCGAGGTGGACTTCGACGCGTTTGCTGCGCTGCTCTCGCCGCGAACGAAGCTCGTGGCACTGGCGCATGTCTCGAACGCGCTCGGCACGGTCATCCCGGTGCACCGCTTCATCACGGCGGCCAAGGCGCGTGGCGTGCCGGTGCTGCTCGATGGCGCGCAGGCCGTTCCACACATGAAAGTGGACGTGCAGGCGCTCGATTGTGATTTCTACGCCTTTTCCGGCCACAAGATGTGCGGCCCGACCGGGATCGGCGTGCTCTATGGCCGCGAGTCGCTGCTGAACGCGATGCCGCCCTGGCAGGGCGGCGGCGACATGATCCTGGCCGTATCGTTCGACGAGACCGTCTACAACACCCTGCCCTATAAGTTCGAGGCCGGCACGCCGCACATTGCAGGCGCGATCGGTCTCGGCGCGGCGATCGATTACCTCGAAACGCTCGGCATGGAACGCATTGCGGTCGCCGAGCTTGCATTGCTCGCCTACGCGAACGAACAGCTTGCAACCGTTCCCGGCCTGCGTTTCGTGGGCACGGCGCCCGAGAAAGCGGCTGTCGTCTCGTTCACGATCGACAGGGTGCATCCGCACGATCTGGGCACGATCCTCGATCACGAGGGCGTCGCGATCCGCACCGGCCACCACTGCGCGATGCCGGTCATGGAATTCTTCGGGTTGCCCGCGACGGCGCGCGCGTCATTCGCCTTCTACAACACGCGTGCCGAGATCGACCGGCTGGTCGCGGCCCTGCACACCGCGCGGGAGATGCTCGGCTGATGGACCTCAAGGACCTGTACCGCGACGTCATCGTCGACCACAACCGGCATCCACGCAATTTTCGCGAGATCCCGGATGCGGATCGCCGCGCCGACGGCTTTAACCCGCTGTGTGGCGACAAACTGACGGTGTTCGTGAAACTCGACGGCGGCCGCATCAGCGACGTGTCCTTCAACGGCAGCGGCTGCGCGATCTCGATCGCTTCGGCCTCGCTGCTCACCGAGAGCGTCAAGGGCAAGACCATCCCGGAGGCCGAAGACCTGTTCTCGCAGATGCACCAGCTGCTGACGCGCGACGACATCGACATCGACGTGACCAGTCTCGGCAAGCTCGGCGCGCTTTCCGGCGTCCGTGAATTCCCGGCCCGCGTGAAGTGCGCAAGCCTCTGCTGGCACACGCTCGACGCGGCACTGCATCAGCAGGAACAGGTTTCGACCGAATAACCATCGATCGATCGACAGGAGCCCGCTTTGTACCGAGCCGACAACGAACCTGTGAGCTTCACCCGCGACGTGGACGCGGTGATCGTTCCTGCGGGCGTCAACGTGAAACTGCGCCAGGGCCAGCAGGGCTACATCACGCAGGCGCTCGGTGGCAGCTTCACCGTCTACGTCGAGGGCAACCTCTTCCGCATCGCGGGCAAGGACGCCGACGCGCTCGGCAAGGAGCCGGCGGAGACACCTGAATTGCCGCCGAATGCGAGCGACGACGACGTCAAGCAGGTTGCCTGGCAGCAGATGAAGGGCTGCTACGACCCGGAGATCCCGATCAACATCGTGGATCTCGGCCTGGTCTATGAATGCGAAGTCATCCCCGACGGCGATGGGCGCGTGCTGTCGATCAAGATGACGCTGACTGCGCCTGGGTGCGGCATGGGTGACGTACTCGTCGCCGACGTCAAGGAAAAAGTCGGTGTCATCCCGACGGTGAAGCACGCGGACGTCGAACTCGTGTTCGATCCGCCGTGGGACCAGTCGATGATGTCCGAGGCGGCGCGGCTGCAGACGGGGATGATGTGAAGCGACGTAGCATCGGGCGCGATTCGGCCAGGATTGCGGGTATCTACTGCGCTCGGACACCCGGGCCACATTACGATTCGCCGGGACGCCGTAAACCCATCCTTGGGGGCTCTGGGCTCGGCGTCCCTGCCTCGCACAGCCCGGCGAATCGAATCTGGCCTGGGTATCCGGCGCCCGCACGGTGCGTCACGCCATGACCACCTGGATCCGCGTCGCACCCGCCACGGACATCAAGCCCGGCGATTACGCCTCGGCCGAAGTCGACGGGGCCTTCGTCGCCGTCTACAACATCGACGGCGAGTTCTTCGCGATCGACGACGTCTGCACGCACGACGGCGGCGGTCTCGCCGGCGGCGTGGTCGAGGATCACCAGGTCATCTGCCCGCGCCACGGCTCGCGCTTCTGCCTGCGCACCGGCAAGGCGCTGACCCCGCCCGCCTACGAGGCCGTGAAGACGCACGCAACGCGGGTTGTCGACGGATTCGTCGAGGTCGCCGGCGAATGACACGAAGACTGACGCTGGTCCGGCATGCGAAGGCGGACACGTCGCTGCCGGGGCAGCAGGACTGGGACCGGGTTCTCGACCGTCGCGGCCAGCAGGATGCACCGGAAATGGCGCGGCGGCTTCGTTCGCGCAAGCTGAAGCCCGACCTGATCCTGTCGAGCCCCGCCGTGCGCGCGCTGTCGACAGCCAGCATCATGGCCCGCGAACTGAAAGTTCACGCCGACAGGATCGCGCAGGACGAGCGCCTGTACCTCGCCGACCTGAAACCGATCCTGCAAGTCATTCGTGAACTGGGCGGCGATGCGCAACACGTGATGGTGTTTGCGCACAACCCGGGCATCACGGACTGTGCCAACAAGCTATCCGCCGGCGAACAGATCGACACGATGCCGACGTGCGGAGTATTCACTGCGTGCTTCGCGGTGGACGACTGGTCGCAGCTCGACTGGGCAAGCGGCCTCGAGGCCGAGTTCGACTACCCGCGCAACCGCGCGTAGCGGGCCGCGACGTCAGCCGCGCCCGAAGACAGGAATGGCGGCACCAGTCACCGGCGCAGCCGCCGCAGATGCCAGGAACAGAATCACCTGCGCGATCGCCTCGGGACTCACCCACCGCGTGAAGTCCGCCTTCGGCATGTCGAGCCGATTGCGTGGCGTGTCGATGATGCCTGGCAGGATCGCGTTGACCGTGATGTTGCGATCCTTCAGTTCCTCGGCGAGCGCCTCGGTGAAGCGCTGCACACCCGCCTTGGACGCCGCATAGGCACCCATGCCTAGCGCTGCCTTGCCCGCGGCGCCGGCGCCAATGTTGACGATGCGACCGCCGCCGCGCTCGAGCATGGCCGGGAGCGCGCACTTCGATGCAACGACAGCCGTGCGCAGGTTCATCGAGTAGAGCGTATCCCAGGTGCCGATGTCGCCGTCCTCGACTATTTCCCAGCGGAAGCCGCCGGCGACGTTGACCAGCACGTCGATGCCGCCAAAGCGCATCGCAATGGCGGCCATCGCCTTGCGCGTCGCATCGACGTCGGCGAGATCGGCACCGCCGAGCAGCATGTGCCCCGCACCACCGAAATCCCGTTGCAGTTCGGCGGAAGGTTGCGCCACATCCACCAACGCGAGCCTGGCGCCGGCCTGGCCAAAGGCACGCGCGACCGCCGAGCCAAGCACGCCGAACGCGCCCGTGATCACGACCACCGAATCGACTGGCTGCATCGTGCCTCCGCAGTACCGTTAGCTCAGCATTCCGGAACGTTAACCGCCAGGCCGCCCTGGCTGGTTTCCTTGTAGATCGTCGACATGTCGTGCCCGGTCTGGCGCATGGTGTTGATCACCTGGTCGAGCGACACCTTGTGCGTGCCGTCGCCGCGCATCGACAGTCGGGCTGCGTTGATCGCCTTCACGGCGCCCATCGCGTTGCGTTCGATGCAGGGAATCTGCACCAGGCCGGCAATCGGATCGCAGGTCAGCCCGAGGTTGTGCTCCATGCCGATTTCGGCCGCGTTCTCCACCTGCTCATTGGTGCCGTTGAGCGCCGCGACGAGCCCCGCGGCGGCCATCGAGCACGCGACGCCGACCTCACCCTGACAGCCCATCTCGGCGCCCGAAATCGAGGCATTGCGTTTGTAAAGCATGCCGATGGCGCCTGCCACCAGCAGGAAGCGCACGATGCCGTTCTCGCTCGCACCCTGCTCGAACTTGCGGTAGTACGCGAGCACGGCCGGCACGATGCCCGCGGCGCCATTCGTGGGGGCCGTGACCACACGCCCGCCGGCAGCGTTCTCCTCGTTCACTGACAGCGCGAACGCATTGACCCACTCGATCGCATCCAGCGGACGCTGCTGCGACGACTGCTCCAGCAGCACGCGCTGCATGCGCGACGCACGACGACGCACCTTGAGCACGCCCGGCAGCAGTCCATTCGCTTCGAACCCGCGCTGGATGCAGTCATCCATGATCGACCAGAGGTTGAGCAACGCAGCGCGCGTCTCGGCATCGGGCCGAAAGGCTCGCTCGTTCTCGAGCATCAGCTCGTGCAGCTCAAGACCGCGACTGCGTGCCACCTCGAGCAGCTCGTGCCCGGAAGCAAACGAATGCGGAACATCGACCTGCGGTCCGCCTGCATCCGGCCTGCCGAAGTCGCCGGCGCGGACGATGAACCCGCCACCGGTGGAGAAGATCTCCTCTCGGTGCAGCACGCTCCCCGCCGCGTCGAGCGCAGTGAAACGCATGCCGTTGGGGTGCTGCGGCAGGGTCTGGTCACGGTGAAACAACAGGTCGAGCGGCTCGTCGAAGGCGATTTCGTGCTTGCCCGCAAGCAGGATGCGGCCTGTACTGCGGATGCGTTCGAGCGACGGCTCCATCGCGGCCGGATCGATCGTGGCCGGCTGATTGCCTTCGAGGCCGAGCAGGATCGCGCGATCCGTGCAGTGCCCGCGGCCGGTGAGGGCCAGCGAGCCATAGACCTGCGCCGCGACCTTGTCGACGCGTCCCAGCAATGACATCGACTCGAGGTCGTGCGCGAACGCGCAGGCAGCGTTCATCGGCCCCATGGTGTGGGAGCTCGACGGGCCGACGCCGGCCTTGAAAATGTCGAGGACGCTGAGGTTCATGGACTCCTTGCGCGGGCGGACCCGCTCACTCCATCGCCAGCAGCGAGGCGTTGCCGCCCACCGCCGAAGTATTGACCGTCACCGTGCGTTCGTGCGCGTAGCGGTGGAGATAGAACGGCCCGCCGGCTTTCGGACCCGTGCCCGACAGACCCGAGCCGCCAAACGGTTGCGTACCCACGACCGCGCCGATGATGTTGCGGTTGACGTAGACATTGCCCGCCGCCACACGGCTTGCCACGCGACGCACGGTGCCGTCGATGCGGCTGTGAATGCCGAACGTGAGGCCGAAGCCCGTCGCGTTGATCGCGTCCACGAGCGCTTCGAGGTCGCGCGCCTTGTAGGTCACGATGTGCATGATCGGGCCGAACCACTCGCGCTCGAGCATCGACAGCGACGCGATCTGCACCGCGAGCGGCGCGACGAACGTGCCGGCCCGCGTGGCGTCGGGCAGCGCGATGCGATGATGCCAGGCGGCCGACTGCATGACTTCGTGCGCATGCCCCTCGAGCATGGCACGAGCCGCTTCGTCGATGACGGGGCCGACGTCGGTTTCAAGGTACGCGGGATCGCCAACCACCAGCTCCTCCATGTAGCCGGCCAGCAGCCGCTTCACCTTCGGTGCGATGTCCTCCTGCACGCACAGAACCCGCAGCGCCGAGCAACGCTGTCCTGCGCTGTTGAACGCCGACTGGACCGCATCGATGACGACCTGTTCCGGCAGCGCCGAGCTGTCGACGATCATCGCGTTCTGGCCGCCGGTTTCCGCAATCAGCGCGCCGATCGGTCCGTTACGGGCGGCCAGCGTGCGATTGATGATCCGCGCAGTATCGGTGGAGCCCGTGAAAGCGACCCCGGCAATGCGTGGATCGGCCACCGCAGCGGCACCCACGATGGCACCATCGCCCGGCAGGAAATGCAGCACGTCGGCCGGCACCCCCGCCTGCAGCAGCAGGCGCACAGCGTGCGCCGCCACGAGCGGCGTCTGCTCGGCCGGCTTCGCCAGCACGGCATTGCCGGCGGCCAATGCAGCCGCGACCTGTCCCGCGAAGATCGCGAGCGGGAAATTCCACGGACTGATGCAGGTGAACACGCCGCGCCCATGCAGGCTCAGCTCGTTGCTCTCACCGGTCGGTCCCGGCAGACGTTGCGGGCCCGCGAACTCGTGCCTGGCACGGGCCGCGTAGTAGCGCAGGAAATCGACGGCTTCACGCACTTCGGCGATGCCGTCCGGCACCGACTTGCCGGCCTCGCGCACGCACATGGCGACCAGTTCCGCCGTGCTCTCTTCGAACAGGTCGGCCGCCTTGTCGAGCGCGTCGCCGCGCACCCCTGCCGGCGTGGCGTTCCAGTCCGGCTGCGCCTGCACTGCGATGTCGATCGCCGCTCGCACATGGTCCGTCGTCGCATTCGTCACGCTGCCGACGACGTCCGCATGATTCGCGGGATTGCGGATGGTGTCGGCCGACCCGCTCCGCTCGTCACCACCGACCATGGGTGCCGCTACCCAGGCACGACGCGACACCTGTTCCATGCGATCCGCCATCGCTTTGCACACTGCGCCGTTCGCGAGATGCACGCCCAGCGAGTTCCTGCGTTCCGGCTGGTAGATGTCGAGTGGCTGCGGGATGCGCGGATGCGCCACCTGGTCGAAGCCGTCGACGGTGCGCACCGGGTCCGCGATGATTGCGTCGATCGGCTCGTTCTCGTTGACGATGCGGTTGACGAAAGACGTGTTCGAACCGTTCTCGAGCAGGCGACGCACCAGGTACGGCAGCAGGTCTTCATGCTCGCCGACCGGGGCATACACGCGGCACGGGATGCCGAGGCCGCTCGGGTCCGTGACGTGCGTGTAGAGTTCCTCGCCCATGCCGTGCAGACGCTGGAACTCGAAATCGATTCCGGCCTTGCTCGCCATGCTGGCCACGGCCGCTACCGTGTGCGCGTTGTGGGTGGCGAACTGCGGATACAGCACGCCCTTACCCTGGTCGAACACGTAGCGGGCGCACGCCAGGTACGACACGTCGGTGTTGGGCTTGCGCGTATAGAGCGGGTAACCCGGCAGGCCACGCTCCTGGCCACGCTTGATCTCGGCGTCCCAGTACGCGCCCTTGACCAGGCGCACGTGCAGGATCCGGTTCGTCTCCTGCGCGAGGCCGACGATGAACTTCAGCATCGGCAGCGCGCGCTTCTGGTAGGTCTGCACGGCGATGCCGAAGCCGTTCCAGCCAGTGAGCGAGGGAGCGCGGCAGACGGCGGCCAGCAGTTCCAGCGTGAGTTCCAGCCGCTCGGACTCTTCCGTATCGAGCGTCAGCGCGATGCCCGCGTCGCGAGCCAGCCGGCACAGCTCGACCAGGCGCGGCGTCAGTTCGCGATGGACGCGCTGGCGATGCGACCGCTCGAACCGCGGGTGCATCGCGGAAAGCTTCACGGAGATGCTCGGGCGCGACTCGAAGTCCGGGTATTCGTTGACGCGCGCCGCGAGAGCGCCGATGGCCGTGCGGTAGGCATCGAAGTACCGGGTGGCGTCGGCCGTGGTCAGCGCCGCCTCGCCCAGCATGTCGAACGTGTAACGGTAGCGCCTGTTGGCGCCGCTCAACGAGTTGTCGAGCGCCTCCTTCATCGTGCGGCCCATCACGAACTGATGACCCATGATGCGCATGGCCTGGCGCATCGCCGTGCGCACGACGGGTTCGCCCATGCGGCCGACGACGCGGCTCATCACACCTTCCGGCGCGGCGACGTCGTTCGGATCGAGCCGCACGATGCGGCCCGTGAGCATCAGCCCCCAGGTCGAGGCATTGACGAACAGGGACTGGCTGTCGCCGAGGTGGCTGGCCCAGTCACCGGCGCGGAGCTTGTCGGCGATCAGGCGATCGGCTGTCTCGTCATCGGGAATGCGCAGCAGCGCCTCGGCAAGGCACATGAGGATGACGCCTTCCTGCGACGACAGGTCGTACTGCCGCAAAAACGCGTCAAGCCCGGTCTTGGCGGCGGGCGCCCTGCGCACCGCCTCGACGAGCTTGCGTGCCGTCGCCTGCACTTCGTCGTGCTGCGCGGGATCCAGGCGAGCCCTGTCTGCCAGCGAGCGGATCAGCGCTTCCTCGTCACCCAGGAAATCGTCGTTGATCGCCTGACCGACCGGGGTCAGGAAGTCCTGGACATCGGGAAACAGGAAGCGCGACGAGGGCGCCTCGCGAGTCGAACCAGACATGGGGGATTCGCCTGCAGAAATGATCCCCGGATTCTATCCAAAAACGCAGTCGTCCCGCGGGGGTTCCCCCACCGCGGGGCGTGTTGCACTGCGTTACGGGACGGTTACTTCGTCTCGTACAGCAGGCCGACCGTCGTCAGCGTGTCGGTCTTTTCGACGCCCGGCAGGACGTCGGTGTTGTGACGCACCTGGTAACCCACGCGCAGGCCGAGCGCGCCCGAGATCGTGACCTCGAGGCCGAGGTCGTTCTGCACGTAGGTGTTGTCCGAACCGGCTTCCACGAGGAAACGGTCGACGATCTTGGTCGTCTCGGTGAGCTGGTGGTCGAAGCCCAGGTCCCCGCGGAAGATCACGCCGTCCTGCGACTCGCCCGTGGCGAGGATTTCGGCATAACGATAGCCTGGACCGCCCTGCACCCACAGCTTCGTGCGCTCGCTGTCAATGATCCTGTAGCCGACACCGCCGGCAATTGATGCCTGGTAGTCGAACTGGCTGAACCGGTCATCGTCGTAACGGCCGGCGCCGAAGGCATACGCGCGCTCGGTCAGGGCGTACTGGGTCTGGCCGCGGACTTCCCAGCGCTGGGCGGTGGTGGTGCCGCTTTCACTGCCGTAGTTGCCCGCGAAGCCGAACGTGTGCTGCCACTTGTCGACCGTATTCTTCAGTTCGAGCGCGGCGCTGGCCGCCTGGTTCTCGCTGTTGCCGGTCGCAAACGACGCACCGACGTTACCCTTACCGGTCCAGTCGGCCAGGGCGGGCGTGGCGCCGCCGCAGAGTGCCAGCGCAATGCAGAGTTGGGAAATGCGGATCATCGACATCGAAGGCTCCTTGCCGGGCTCATGGCGGAAAAAAGGGGGCGGGAGTATAGCCGCCCAGCGCTTGAGTCACTAATTTTGAGCGATCAACCGGAAACGCGCTTGCATCGGCCCCGCCGCGCGCGAAAACTTCCGGTTCAACGAACCCGGATGCCCCCGATGCCTGAAGCCGCGCAGAAAATCGTCGCCACCGTCGCCAACTTCATGACCGACGTCGTGGAGGCCTCGAACACGAAACCCGTCCTCGTCGACTTCTGGGCCCCCTGGTGCGGTCCCTGTCGCACGCTGATGCCGTTGCTCGACCGGATTGCGGACGATTACGAGGGCCGCTTCATCCTTGCCAAGGTCAACACCGAAGAACAGCCGCAACTGGCATCTCATTTCCAGATCAAGAGCATCCCGACCGTCCTGCTCATCCACCAGGGCGAGGTGGTCGACCAGTTCGTGGGCCTGCAGCCGGAACCGGCGATCAAGGCCCTGCTCGACCGGTACGTCAGCCCTGCAGGTGAGGCTGTCGAACCGATCGCTTCGGCACCGGCGTCCGACCGTCCAGAGGACCTCGCCTCGCGACTGCTGGATCAGCGCGAGACGGAAGGTGCGGCTGCGGCGATCGAGGCGCTGGCGACCGCTCAGGCCGACCATCCGCAACTGGGAGCGCTGCGGGCGCGGCTCGCGTTCGTCCAGACCGCCAATGCCCAGCCGGACGTCATGTCGATGCGTGCTGCCCTGGAAGCGAACCCGTCCGACGCGGCGGCACGGCATGCACTGGCGGCGCACCATGCGCTGGCAGGCGATTACGGAACGGCCCTGGCCGAATGGCTGGAATTGATGCGACGCGACAGGAAGTTCGGTGACGACGCCGGGCGCCGGGCGCTGCTGCAGGCGTTCGAGGTGCTGGGCGAGCAGGACCCGCTCGTCACGCAGTACCGGCGCCGCATGGCGAGCTTATTGCACTGATGTTTCCGGTTGCTGAACGTGGAATACCGCCTTGCGCGACTCGCCACGACCGCAGTATAAAAACGCGCACCTTGCCCACTGGGTTTTTCGATGAACGAGAAGCCGGAATCAGCGGACGAGTTCGAGGACGAAGACACCGAGGAGGTCGTCGGGGGCGATGAAGCCCTCGATGTCGATCGCCTCATGCAAGACCTCGACAAGCGCAAGCGCGGCGCGCCGAAAGGCGCGGAGCCCGCATGGCGCAAGCTCGAACGCATGATGGAACAGAAGCGCACGTCGGAGTTGCTGAGCGACTTCGACGACTACGACGTGGGCGACCGCCCGAGGCCGCGCAAGGGTCAGTGAAAATCGCGTGAGGCCGAACGTAACCGGCCGAGCCAGCGGCTCAGGTCGACGAGCCGATGCGCGATCACGTGCATGACCTCTCCTTCCCGTTGCAGCTTGCCGGCCAGGCCCAGCAGGCGTGAGCCGATCAAGGCCTGGCGTTGCCGCTCGGCCACGTCGCGCCAGACGATCAGGTTGATCGAGCCATGCTCGTCCTCGAGCGTCACGAACGTGACGCCTTCGGCACTGCCCGGTCGCTGTCGCGTGATGACGAGGCCCGCGGTGCGCACGTTCGAGCCGTTCGTCAGCGAGCGCAGCCGCGCGGAATCGACGAAACCGCGGGCACTGAGCTGGTCGCGCAGCACTGCGATCGGGTGACGCCGCAACGTGAGGCCCGTGTGCGCGTAATCGGCCACGATGTCTTCGCCTTCGCGGGGCGCACGCAACAGCGGAATTCCTTCGGCGATGCGCACCTCGGGCAGGATGGGCAGCGAGCCCTCGAGGCCGGCCACTTGCCAGGCCGTGCGGTGACGGTGCCCGCCGAGGCTGGCCAACGCGCCCGCCGCCGCCAGGCATCCCATCGAACGGCGATCGAGGCTGGCCTGCTCCGCCAGCTGCTGTGCGCTCTCGAACGCGAGGCCCTGCCTGCGCGCGCGGGCATCGACCAGCCGCTGGGCCGCCTCCTCCGCCAACCCCTTCACCAGCCGCAGGCCGAGCCGTAACGCGGGATCAGGCGTATCGTCGGCACGGTGCTCCAGGGTGCAGTCCCAATCGCTCGTGCGAACGTCGATCGGGCGCACCTCGACGCCGTGACGCTGCGCGTCCTGCACGATCTGCGATGGCGCATAAAAGCCCATGGGCTGGCTGTTGATGAGTGCGGCCGCGAAAGCCGCGGGCTCGTGCCGTTTGAGCCACGCCGAGACGTACACGAGCAGCGCGAAGCTCGCCGCGTGTGACTCCGGGAAGCCGTATTCGCCGAAACCGAGGATCTGCTGGAAGATGCGTCGCGCGAACTCCTCGGAGTAACCGCGATCGCGCATGCCGTGGATCAGCCGCTCTTCGAAGTGGCCCAGCCCGCCCTTGCGCTTCCACGCCGCCATCGCGCGCCGCAACTGGTCAGCTTCGCCCGGCGTGAATCCCGCGGCGACGATCGCGAGCTGCATCACCTGCTCCTGGAAGATCGGCACGCCGAGCGTGCGCTTCAGCACGCCCTCCACCTCTGCGCTGGGATACGTGACCGCCTCCTCGCCCGTGCGCCGGCGCAGGTAGGGATGCACCATGTCGCCCTGGATCGGGCCAGGCCGGATGATCGCGACTTCGATGACGAGGTCGTAGTACGAGCGCGGCCGCAGCCGCGGCAGCATCGCCATCTGCGCGCGCGACTCGATCTGGAACACGCCCACGGTGTCGGCGTGACCGATCATGTCGTAGACCACCGGGTCTTCGGCGGGCACGGTCGCGAGTGTCCAGCGCCAGCCGCGGCAGCCGTGCACGAGATCGAACGCGCGGCGGATCGCGGCGAGCATGCCGAGCCCGAGCACGTCGACCTTGAGCAGGCCGAGCGCGTCGAGGTCGTCCTTGTCCCACTGGATCACGGTACGATCGGGCATCGCGGCGTTCTCGATCGGGACAAGCTCTTCCAGCAGGTCGCGCGCGATGACGAATCCACCGACGTGCTGCGAGAGGTGGCGCGGAAACCCCAGCACGGTCCGCGCGAGCGTCAGGACTTTTGACAGCACGGGACTGTCGGGATCGAGGCCCGATTCACGCACGCGCGTGGTGTCGATGCGGGAGCCGTCCCACCATTGCATCGAGCGCGCCAGCGCCGCGACCTGCAGCGGGTCGAGTCCCATCGCCTTCGCCATGTCGCGCAATGCGCTGCGCGGCCGGTAACTGATGACGGTGGCAGCCAGCGCCGCGCGCTCCCGTCCGTACTTAGCGTAGATGTACTGGATGACTTCCTCGCGGCGCTCGTGCTCGAAGTCGACGTCGATGTCGGGCGGTTCGTTGCGCTCCCGGGAGATGAAGCGCTCGAACAGCAGCGACATGCGCGCGGGGTCGACCTCGGTGATGCCGAGGCAGAAGCACACCGCCGAGTTCGCCGCCGAGCCGCGGCCCTGGCAGAGAATGTGCCGCGAGCGCGCGAACCGCACGATGTCGTGCACGGTGAGGAAGTACGGTTCGTAGTCGAGTTCGGCGATCAGCGCGAGTTCGTGCTCGATCGCCTGTCGCGTCGGGGCAGGCACGCCTTCCGGCCAACGATGCCTTGCGCCCTCCTCCGTCAGGCGCCGCAACCAGGCGGTCGGCGTGTAACCTTCCGGCACGATCTCGCGCGGGTATTCGTAACGCAGCTCCTCGAGCGAGAACGTGCAGCGCGAAGCGATCTCCACCGCAGCGGCGAGCAGCTCGGGCGGATGCAGTTCCGCGACGCGCTGGATCGGGCGCAGGTGACGCTCACCGTTCTGAAACAGCGCGAGCCCCGCCCGCTCGACGGTGGTGCCGATGCGCGTTGCGGTGAGCACGTCCTGCAGCGCGCGGCGGCCGCGCGAGTGCATGTGCGCGTCCCCGGCCGCGACGAGCGGCAGTTCAAGTTCGCGACCGAGGTTCTGCAACTGCTCGAGTCGCCTGCGATCGCGGCCCGTCGTCAGCAGTTCGACCGCGATCCAGAGCTGGCCGGGGAAGAGCGTGGCGAGCCAGCGCGCTGCGTCGGCGTCGGGTTGGGTTGCGGGCAGCCACAGGCACAGCAGAGGGGTTAGGGGATGTGAAGAAGGGGTTAGGGGATAGGGGTCAGGGGTTAGTCGGAGTTCTTCGTTCCGACTTGCGACGATCTCTTCCAGATCGTTGCGGCAGAGCCGGTACTTCCCTTTCGCGGCGGCACGGCGGCCGCGAGTGATCAAGCGGCAGAGACGACCGTAGCCCGCGCGGTCTGGTGCAAGCAGCACGCAGCGCAGGTCATCCGCGAGACGAAACTCCGAGCCGATGATGAGCTTGATGCCGTGTTCGCGGGCAGCGACGTGCGCCCGCACCACACCGGCCACCGAGCATTCATCGGTGATCGCGAGTGCGGCATACCCGAGCTTCGCCGCGCGCTCGACCAGTTCTTCCGGACGCGAGGCGCCGCGCAGGAAACTGAAGTTGGAAAGGCAATGCAGTTCGGCGTACACGGCAATCGGGGCTGGTCCGCCTCACTGCTGCGCGCGGCAGGCAGCGGACCGGCGAGTCACGCGAACCAGCCGTGCAGGAACCAGCGCGCGCCTGCGGCCGTCTCGCGGCGCTGGCGGAACACCCACAACCGGGCCCCCTGCGCATTGCGCGCGATGTAGTAATCACGCGCGACGTCGTGACCGTCCCACCAGCCGGATTCGATGCACTCGGGGCCTTCTTCCAGAACGAGCCGGTCGACGGCGCAGGGCTCGGGTTGATCGAGCAGCCAGAGCGGCCGACCGTCTTTCGGTGCAGCACGGTGTGACGCCGTTTGCTGCCGTGCCCTGGGTTTCGCCGCCGCCGGCTCGACGGCGCGCCACGCTGCCTCGGGCCGATGCTCCGGCACGCAGGCGAGTCCGTGCACGGCAGCGTTGCCGAGCCGCGCACGCAGCCGCTCGACGAGCTGCGGCAGGTTCCCGCCGGCTTCGCGCCGGTCATGCGCAAACAACTCGATCGCATCGGCCTGCAGGTCGATGAGCGGGCCGCTCAGCAGACGCACGTTGCGCACGGGCTGCGGCAGCACGAGCTGTGCCAGACGCTCGCGCAGCAGCTCCGCCATGCGCTGCGGCTGCGCACCAACCGGCTGCACGAAACGCAACCGCACGCGCGTGACCGGCGCAGCACGATGACGCAGCTGCACTTCGAGCGCCTGCACGCCACGGCCACGCTCACGCAGGAACTGACACAGTTCTTCGAGCAGGGGGGCGAGCGCCAGGCCGAGCCGCGCGGTATCGGCGATTTCGGGTTCGAGGTCGCGCCGCGTGGCGAAGCGTTCGCTTGCAACATACGCCGCACGCGGCTCCTGCACACGACCCGTAGCACGATCAAGCGTGGCAAGCAGCTCCTGGCCGAAGCGACGCGCGAAGCCAGCGCGCGGCAGGCGCAGGCAGTCGCCCACGGTGCGCACACCCATGGTGCCGAGCGTTTCGACGCCGCGTTCGGGCCAGCGGGTGCAGTCGAGCGGCAGCAGCGCAAGCCGCGAAGCCAGTTCGTCCCGGTTGCGTACGAACACAGGGCGCGCGCCGAGCGGACCCGTGCGCGCAAACCACAGTGCGGCCAGCGGCGACGGCGTGATCGCAAAGCGAACCGACGCGCCCACGGCCTCCAGGAGCTCGCGCTGCAATCGCAGGCATAACTGCCGCGCCCCGCCAAAGAGCCGCAGGCTGCCACGCACTTCGAGCAGCACGCCGTCGGGCGGCTCGAGGCTGACCCGGGGCGTGAATCGCACGCCGCGCTGCGCCACCGCTTCGAGCAACTGGCGTTCACGCCGTGCATCGCGCGCCAGTGCATGCAATCCCGGCACGAGCGCGAGGGCTGCGTTGATCGACATTCCCTCGCGCACGCCTGCGGCGTGCACGGCTTCTTCGCAGGCGCGCACGATCTTGCCGTTGCGCTCGAGGTCGACGATGGCGACAGGCGGACGACCCGGCAGGGCAAGCGCCACGTCGCGCAGCGAATCGAGCAGCAATGACGGCAGGTGAATGGCGAGCCAGAGTTCACGCGGGCGCGATTGCGCGAGCGGTGTGCGGCCCGGAACAGAAAGTGAAGACGAGCGAAATGCCGGCGTGACCCGCACACGGTGGGGAGACGGGGGCCTGGCGAGCGGGGCCATCTCAGTGCCCCAGGTTCACCGTGGCAGGACGGCCTCCGCGGCTTTTGACGATGCGCACCTGCAGGCCTTCGGTGCCGCCCCCGAGCAGTGCGAGCCGCAACACGGCGGGCGAAGGGGTAAGCCCTGCCTGCAGCGGGCGATACAGCACCGCCAGGCTGCGTGATGCTTCTGCTGCCAGCTGCAACCGCCGCAAGGCATGCGGATCGCGGGGATTGGACCAGCCGAGCACGGCGCTGCAAGACCCCGAGCGCAGCGCCTGGTCCATCGCCCACTCGGTGGCACCTGCGCCGTTGACGACGAGCATGCGCCCGACATCGATGCCCCACGCCGCGAGCGACGGCGCATACGGGCGATACGGCGGCGAGACCCAGGCGATCCAACCCCCGCTGCCCCGGTCATGCGGTGGCATGGCAGACCCGACATGGGCAGACCCCGCATGATCGGGGCGCGGTGGCGGATAAATCTCGTCGGCTGCGCCTGCGTCCCTGCAAAGCGCAGCGAGCGCGGGGAGCAGCAACCGGAGTTCGCCGATGCCCCGCTGATCGGACAGGATTTCGATGAGACCCTGCCGCGGCCAGCCCGTGCCCGGGAGGCAACGGTCGAGCGCAGCGTAGCCCGTAGGCAGTCCCGCCGGCACGGCCGCAGCCGCGCTACTGCCCGTTTCCCGCGCACGCCAGAGACGCGCGGAATTCTGCTGCAGCAACTGTTCGACGGCAACGCTCATGGCTCTGGTGGGATTGCCGGACAGCCGGAATGCTCAGGAAAAATGTTCAGGTCAGGGAAGCGTCAGGACAATCGGTGCGTGTCCTGCCGCACCACACCGACGACGAGACCTTCGATGGTGAGCGACTGCTCGCGCAGGTCGATACGCAGGGGTTCGAAGTCTTCGTTCTCGGGCAGCAGCCAGGCGATCGAGCCGTCCTGCCGGTAGCGTTTCACGGTGACCTCGTTCTCGAGGCGCGCGACGACGATCTGGCGGTTGCGGACTTCGGGCGTGCGGTGGACTGCGACGAGATCGCCGTCGAGGATGCCGACGTTGCGCATGCTCATGCCTTTGACCTTGAGCAGGTAATGCGGCCGCGGCTGGAAGAGCGCCGGGTCGATCTGGTAGCGCGCTTCGATGTTCTCTTCGGCCAGGATGGGCCGGCCGGCGGCGACCCGGCCGATCAACGGCAGGCCGATCTGGTCACGCAGGGAATCCTTGAGCTGAATGCCGCGGGAGGCCCCGGGGCGCAGTTCGATGACGCCTTTGCGCTGCAGTGCACGCAGGTGCTCTTCGGCTGCATTCGCGGATTTGAAGCCCAGGGCTTCGGCGATTTCGGCCCGCGTTGGGGGCAGGCCCTGCTCGGCCAGGCTGTCCTGGATGAACACAAGCACCTGGCGTTGGCGCGGTGTCAGGTCTTCCATCGGTCGTCCCTCCCTGTATACCCATACAGTTACTGTTTATATATACAGCTCTATCTGCCTGTTGGCAAGCGGGAGGAAAAAGACCCTCGGGCAAAGACCGCCACCCCGAGTGAGGTGGCCACACCGCACTCCTGCGCGAATTCCGGCGACCCGCACATTGCAGCGAATGCCGGGAAATCCAGCGCCAACCGCAACGCTTGTCAGTGGCGGCACGCGGCTGGTGGCTGCTCGCCCAGTCGTCGAATGCGAACCCCTCGCATGCGAGGTACAGCACAGTAAACTTTATCGTCGTTTTCGAATGAGTTAGTCTCTCGCTGTTCGGCTGCGCTGCGCACACGGAAAGGTGTTGACGGGTTGCGGCCGCCACACTGCTTTGCCTGATTTAAACACCGAGGAAGATCACCAATGAAGACCGCTATCACCAAGATCCTGACCGCCACTGCAGCCGCCGTCGTGCTCGCCGCCGCCACGGGCTGCGTGAGCCAATCGGCGTTTGACGAGCACGTGGCCAGCACCGATGCGGCCATCAAGGCCGCTGCTACTGACGCCGCCGCCGCCAAGGCTTCTGCCGACGCCGCTGCCGCTTCGGCTTCGAGCGCCTCGAGCGCCTCGAGCGCCGCCCAGAGCACGGCCAACCAGGCCCTCCAGGCCGCGCAGGCTTCGCAGTCCTGCTGCGACGCGACCAACGAGAAGATCGATCGCGCGTTCAAGAAGTCGATGGGCAAGTAATCGACTGACTCCATCGCTTCGGCGATACGAAGACGCCGCGGACCTCCGCGGCGTTTTTTTTGAGTTACGGCGCCGGCGCCTGTGCCGGCTCTTCGAATGGCGTGGGCGCGGCTTCCGGCGACGGGGCGGGCACACGCGAGAAATTGCGTTCGCCAACTCGCACCGGCACACCCGACGCCTGCTGGAACGCAAGCCGTGCTGTGTCCCAGTCGATCGACACATCGACGCCGGCTGTGGCGGCCTGCACCACCCGATCGAGTTCAGCGGGATCCATGTGCGAAGGATTGTCCGTGCCTTCCAGCGGCGCCTGGCGCTCGATGAACAGCGTGCCGCGCGACCAACCGACCTTCGTCGTCTGGTCGATCAGGTTCACCTTCGTGTTCACCGGGATCATCGTGTAGAACTCGGCGATGTCCTCCGGGAACATGCGGATACAGCCGTGCGTGACCTGCATGCCGACGCCCGCGGGACGGTTGGTGCCGTGGATCAGGTACGAGCCGCCGGGGATACCAAGCCGCAAGGCATACTCGCCGAGCGGGTTGTCCGGGCCCGGCGGGATGAACGGCGGCAACGGATCACCCTTCGCCTCGTGCTCGAGCCGGACAGACTTCGGCGGGTACCAGTTGGGGCGCTCCTGCTTCGAGGCGACCCTGGTGGCCCCGAGCGGCGTCTTCCAGTCCATCTTGCCCGTACTGATCGGGTACGTGCGAACGACGCGCGGCTGGCCCGGCTGGGCGGGCGGGTAGTAGTAAAGGCGGTGCTCGGGCAGGTTGACCACGATCCCCTCGCGCGGGGCATTCGGCAGCAAAAATCGACCAGGAATCACCACTTCGGTGCCCGCCCCGGGCAGCCAGGGGTCAATTCCGGGGTTCGCGGCGATGATTTCCTCGTACCCGACGCCATGACGCCGGCCGATGTCGAGCAGCGTGTCCTCGTGCTCGGCCACCGCGATGCTGACCGCGCCGATCACGTTGTCGCCATTCAGCGGCACCAGAAATTCGCCTGCCCGGACGTCATTGGCGACGAACTGTGCGAACGCTGCGACCAGCGCAGCGGCGAACCACTGGCCGACACGGATATCTTGCATGCAACCTTCCTTCCATTGCCCGCATCTATTCTAGCGACATGGCGACGATCCAGACGCTGCTCGCACGCATTGACCCGAACACGGCACCGCCCGTAGCCTTGCGGCCGCGAGGGACACCCATGCCTTACAAGCTGACGATCGAGCTATCCGACCGTGATTTACGCCATTTTCGCCGCGAATTGAAGAAGGCGCGCGATTCGGTCCGGATTGCAGACGACGATGAAATCCTCGGCGCGGCGGCCGACATGGTGAAATCCATGAAAGGCACGGATCTGCCCGACTTCGTGACCGAGCGGCTCGAGCAGCTCGACACCCTGATCGCCATGGTCACCGATGACGACTGGCCGCTGGCAGACGATGAACGGAATCCGGTGCTGTCGGGGCTTGCCTACCTGTGCGACCCGGAAGATCTGATTCCCGACAACATCCCCGGCATCGGCATGCTCGACGACGCGGTAATGATCGAACTCGTCTTCCGTGAACTTCGGCACGAGCTCGAGGCGTACGAGGATTTCCGTGCCTACCGCGAATCGCTGACGAAGCGCTCGGTGCTGCGCAAGGCAGCGCCCGGCGTCGCGGAGAAGATCACCAGGCGGCGCGTACAGCTGATGGCGCGCATGCGGCGCAGGAGCAAGCAGTGATGCGTGATCAGTGCTCAGCCAGCGGAAGCGAGTCGCGCTCCGGTCCCGGCCGCTCAATACTCACTGGTCACCAGTCACTGTTCACCAGTCGCTGGTTTCGCTGACACTCTCGCCAGCAGATCCACGATCTGGTCCGGCACGCCATTGCGTGCTTCCGTGACCGCAACGCGCACGGCATTGGCAAACGACAGGCGATCGGCGCCGCCGTGGCTCTTGATGACCACGCCCTGCAAGCCAACCATGCTGGCGCCGTTGTAGGCGCGCGGATCGAGTCGCGCCTTCAGTGCCTTGAGCGTCGGTGCCGCCGCAAGTGCGCCGATCTTGCGCACCGCGCTGCGCGTGAACTCTTCCTTCATCGCGCCGCTGATGAAGCGTGCCAGGCCTTCCATCGTCTTCAGCGACACGTTGCCGGTGAAGCCGTCGGTGACCACGACGTCGATTTCGCCCGAGAAAATCTTGTCGCCTTCGACGAAACCACAGTAATTGAGGGCGGAGCCGGTCAGGCGCCTGTGCGCTGCCTTGATCTCCTCGGTGCCCTTGATGTCTTCCTCACCGACGTTGAGCAGGCCGACGCGGGGATGCTCGATGCCGTGCAGGTCGGACGCGATCACGGAGCCCATGACCGCAAACTGCACGAGATGATCGTCGTTGCAGTCGGGGTTGGCGCCCAGATCGAGCATCACGGTGTACCCGCCAGTCGACGGCACGGCGGAGACGATGGCGGGACGGTCGATGCCCGGCACCATGCCGAGCACGAAACGCGCGGTAGCGAGCAGTGCGCCGGTGTTGCCGGCAGAAACGCACGCCGACGCCTCGCCCTGCTCGACGAGGTTGATCGCAATGCGCATCGACGAGTTCTTCTTGCGGCGCAGCGCGTCCTGCGGACGCTCGTCCATGGCGACGACTTCGGTCGCTTCGACGAAACGACAGCGGCCGTTGTCGAGAGCGGTGCCCAGCAACGGCAGCACGACTTCACCACGACCGACGATGATCAGTCGGAGGTCGGGCGTGGACGCGAGGACCTCAAGTGCCGCGGGAACGGCGACTTCAGCGCCGTGGTCGCCGCTCATCGCGTCGACGGCTACAGTCAGGCCGGCGGTCATGCGCGGGCCCGTCGGACCAGGATTACTCCTGGCCTTCGTCGGCAGCCGGCTTCTCGATCACCTTCTTGCCGCGGTAGAAACCGTCGGCGGTGATGCGGTGACGAAGATGGGTTTCGCCACTGGTACGGTCAACCGACAGCGCGGGGCTGCTCAGGTGATCGTGTGAGCGATGCATGCCGCGCTTGGACGGGGTCTTGCGGCTTTTCTGGACTGCCATGGTCTACTCTCCTGAAGCGGGTCCGCGCTCGTTTTTCTTTTCGAGCAGCTCCCGCAGATTCGCAAAGGGCGTCTGTTTCTTTTCCACCGCTGCCTCGTCCGCAACGGGCTCGACCGGGGAAGCGGGTGCCAACGGCACCCCTTCCGCCTCGGACGACAGGCATTCCCCGGCGCCAACTTCGTGCGCGGGCACGAGCGGCAACGCGAGCAGCACCTGCTCTTCGATCAGCGCCGAGAGCGACAGTTGCTCCGGCATTCCCACGAACGGCTCATAGCCGCCCGGCACGTCGTCGGTCTCTGCGCGGACGATGGCGACCAGCGCCGATTCGTCCACCACGATCTCGCAAGGCTGCAGACAACGCTGGCATTCCAGCACTGCCGTGCCCTCGACACGAACGTCGACTGTCGTCCGGCCTTCGCAGGCGCCGAACTGCAATCGCGCATCGATACGAGTGCCGGGAAGGCCTCCCGCCTGCACGACGCGTTCGAGCTGTGGCAGATCGAGATGCCGTTCGATGACGGCGGCTCGCGCCGACAGTTCTTTAGCGTTGACCTGATCGGCAGGGCCGGGCGACATGGGGCGCGTATAATAGTGACGCACCCCGGCCCTGTCAAAGAAAAAACGAGCCTAAATCTTTGTTTTCCAAGGGCCTGATTCTCGCCTCGACGTCCCCCTACCGCCGCGCCCTGCTGCAGCGGCTCGGGTTACCGTTCGAGTGCTTCGCACCCGATGCCGATGAATCCCGCCTGCCCGGCGAATCGGCCGCCGCGATGGCCACGCGACTCGCCCGGATCAAGGCTGAGGTGGTCGCCGCCAGGCATCCCCAGGCGATCGTCATCGGCTCCGACCAGGTGGCCCTGCGTGGCACGGACGTACTCGGCAAACCCGGTACCGTCGAGCGTTGCCGCGAACAGCTGCGGGCGTCGTCCGGCCAGGAAGTCGTCTTCCTCACAGCGGTCCACGTTATCGATGGCTCGGCCGGCCGCACCGAATCGTACGTCGACCGCACGGTCGTGAGGTTCCGGGACCTGTCGGACGCCGAAATCGACCGCTACATCGAACGGGACCAGCCGCTCGACTGCGCCGGCGGCTTCAAAGCCGAATCCTTAGGCATCGCCCTCTTCGACCGGATCGAATCGATCGATCCGACGGGCCTTACCGGCCTCCCGTTGTCCTGGCTTTGCGGCGCCCTTCGCCGCGCACGGGTCCAGATCCCTTAGCCGGGCCCCGCTTGTCGGTCCGCGGGTTGCCCATCCTCGGGTTGCCCATCCTCGGCTTGCCCGTCTGCGGCACCGGTGCCGGCCGCTGCACGCGCGGTGCGACGATCGGTCCACGCGCACCTTCCGGCTTCAGCGTCTTGCCGCGCTCATCCTGCGGCGCCCGAGCCTTGCCACGCGTGAGCGTGTCCAGCACCGCACTGAGTTCGGGCGGCAGCGGCGCGCTCGCCAGCATGGGCTCGCGGGTGCCGGGCCGCGTGAAGCCGAGCGATGACGAATGCAGGAACATCCGCTTCAGGCCGTAGTCCTTGAAAATCTCGTTGAAGATGCGGTTGCCGTACTTGTCGTCGCCGGCCACGGGGTGCCCGGCATGCGCTGCATGCACGCGGATC
>JAABQQ010000109.1 GCA_011391405.1 Gammaproteobacteria bacterium | reverse complement strand
CGCAACACGGGAAGCCCCTTGGCGTGGTCGGGGACGACCAACCGGACGCCGGTGACGGACAGGCCGGGCGCCTTGGGGTGGCGGAGAGGCCCGTAGTACCGATGAAGCCGGGTAATGCCGGTGGAGGGAAGCACCTGTGTTGAAAGTCAAGCAGTTTTTGCCGATGCATGCATGGTTGGATCCCACAGAGCATGGTCTCTGAGCATTGCATTGAGGATAGTCAGCAGCTTGCGCATGCATGCCACTATGGCCACCTTCTTAGGCTTGCCCGCCGCGATCAGACGGCTGTGGAAAACTCTGATCGCGGGGTTGTGCTTGATGGCGGACTGCGCGGCCATGTACAGCACGCTGCGCACTTGACTTCGTCCGCCCCAGGTACGGCGCTTGCCCTTGCGAGGGCCGGAGTCGTCGCACAACGGAGCCACACCCACCAGCTTGGAGATCTCGCGCCGATTGAGTTGACCGAGCTCTGGTAGGGCTGCAGTGACGGTGAGGATCGTCACTGGGCCGACACCCTTGACGCTGTCGAGCGACTTGCACTGGTCCTTGAAGTTCTTGTCCAACCGTTCGGCAATATCGCTTTCGATACCCTCGATCTGTTTGTCCAAGACCTTGACGAGAGCAAGGATGCTGCGCCTTGCAAGGCTGTGCGCCGAGTCAAGCCGATTACCTTCCTCCACTCGAATATCGACCAACTGGCGTCGACGCGTCATCAGGGCGTTGAGTTGCTCGCGCTGGGGATCAGGAGCGGGCGTGATGAACTTGTGACGGTCTTTGTGACGGGCGAGCACGTCGGCGAAATCACGCAATGCGCGGGCATCCACCTGGTCGGTCTTGGCCAACATGCCCAGCGACTTGGCAAAGTCTCGAGCTTGCCGGGCGTTGAGCCGCGCCACGTCAAAACCAGCGCCTTGCAGCGCTGCGACTACCCCACGTTCATATCCGCCCGTAGCCTCCAAGGCGATCAGATCGACATTGGCAGCCTTGAATTTTGCAACGAGCGCATCCCACCCCATCGCATCATTGGTCACGCGCAAATGCTCAACGCCCCAGCACGCATCGAGATGCGCCTTGGACACGTCGACACCGGCATTGGGCCCACGCTCGCGATTCGCTACCCCACCTTGCGGATTCAGATTCATTATTGGCACCTGTTCGGGCTACACGAGTTGGAGGGAGATGCGCCAGCGCGTTGACCAAAAGCTTCCCTGCGAGCTCGAAACTCTGAGGGGCGGCGGGTTTGGCGCGCCAGCGCGAGAATCAAATTGGCCGCGCGGCGGGCTGTGGATAAGTGGAGTGCGCCGGGAGACCGGCAAGGAGTAAAGGGTGCAAGTCCCTGACAACAAAGATGTAGCGAATCATGTTGTCCCCGAGTCATGCACGGCGCATCGCGAGGTGCGGCGTGAAGCGTTGACAGGGGTACGCATAGGCCAGCCATTGAGCCGCGATAGGTCCTTATCCCGGGTGTCGACGCCGTTCCATTGGCGGAAGGCAACATGGACGAGCGCGTCAACGCAAGCGCTCGCCCGACCCGGCGCGGTCGTAGAACCTGGCATGTGCGCACGCTCCTTGCACGGGAACCGGGAGATCTCGGGTCTGACCAGCCGCAGTACCGGGCTGGCCCGCATCGGGAAGGCGAGGAGCCGAAGCCGATGATGAACGGACCCGAGAAGTCAGACTCGGCCATACGAGCGATGAAGCCTGCGAACAAGGCCGCGTCAGCGGCTGCGGAGTGGGCAGAGCAAAGGGCCGGGACCGAGGGGAACACGGGACAACCGCACACGCGACGGACTCAGAGCCGCGGTAGCGTGTCACAGAGGCTGGACCGTGTACGCAACGCTGCAAGGCAACGGAAGAAGGAGAAGTTCACCGCGCTGCTGCACCACGTCACAGTCGACCTGCTGAGGGAGTCGTTCCTGGCGCTTAAGCGCCGTGCCGCACCCGGGGTCGACGGCGTGACATGGAAGGACTACGAGGTGGGGCTGGAGGACAACCTCCAGGACCTGCATGCACGGGTTCATAGGGGCGGATACCGGGCGCTGCCCGTCAGGCGAAGGTTCATCCCCAAGCCTGGCACCGACAAGCAGCGTCCGCTGGGTATTGCCGCGCTGGAAGACAAGATCGTCCAGCGTGCGCTGGTAGCGGTGCTCAATGCCATCTACGAGGAAGACTTCCTCGGGTTCTCGTACGGGTTCCGGCCCGGACGAAACCCGCACGATGCGCTGGATGCACTGTCGGTGGCGATTAGCGGTACCCCGGTGAACTGGATTCTCGACGCGGATATTCGGAGTTTCTTCGACTCGGTCAGCCAGGAATGGCTGGTCCGGTTCCTAGGCCACCGGATCGGCGACGAGCGCGTCATCCGCCTCGTGCGCAAGTGGCTCAAGGCGGGCGTCCTGGAGGAAGGGAATTGGAGCGTCAGTGAGATGGGGACTCCTCAAGGGGCAGTGGTATCACCGCTGCTTGCCAACGTCTACCTGCACTACGTCTTCGATCTCTGGGCTCAGCAATGGCGGCGGCGAGAGGCCAACGGACACGTGATCTTCGTGCGGTATGCCGACGATATCGTGGCCGGCTTCGAGCATGAGGCCGATGCGCGGCGCTTCTGGGATGCGATGCGAACGCGGTTCGAAAAGTTTGGACTCGAACTGCACGGGGAGAAGACGCGCTTGCTGGAGTTCGGTCGTCACGCGGCCGAACGTAGACAGCGGCGCGGCGCTGGTAGACCAGAGACCTTCAGATTTCTTGGGTTCACGTTCATCTGCGGCAAGTCCCGGCGTGGAGCGTTCCTGCTCCACCGCAAGACAAGGGGCGACCGCATAAGGGCGACGCTTCAGGAGATCAAGGCGCAGTTGCGTAGCCGCATGCACGATGCCATCCCCGAGCAGGGCCGGTGGCTGAAGGCGGTGGTTACGGGCTTCTTCGCATACCACGCGGTGCCCACGAACACGCGGGCCCTGCATGCGTTCCGCTATCACGTCACCGACCTCTGGCGGCGCACGCTTCGGCGACGCAGCCAGAAGGACGGCCTGACCTGGGATCGCATGGCGAGGCTCGCAGCTGAATGGCTACCGCCACCCCGCGTCCTTCATCCGTGGCCGAACCAGCGCTTTGCCGTCAAACACCCGAGGTAGGAGCCGTATGCCCGAATCGGGCACGTACGGATCTGTGCGGGGGGCGCCCAGCAATGGGCGTCCCTACCGCGATCAGTTCGACCTTCGGTCGAACCGGCCTGCTTGCCGTGGACAACGCGTTGCGTTGCCCACCGCGCACGCCTCTGCCCACTTACCCACAGCCACTACTGTCCGGTTAAAAGTTGAACAAAATCAACTGCT
>JAABQQ010000108.1 GCA_011391405.1 Gammaproteobacteria bacterium | reverse complement strand
GGCTTGCGGTGGCGAAGATCAGCCGCAGTGCATGCGCGCTTCATGGTGTCCACTGCGCTCCTGCTGGTTGACCCGGTGCTCGGCCGCATCATGTTCTTCTACCTGCCGCCTCTGCCGTCAGACAAGCTCTACCAAGGCATCACATTCACGTTGATCGCTGTCGTGATGGCGTTCCTGGTGAAGTCGCTGCCGAAGCACGTAGCGGGCCGCACCGCCTATCGAAACTACTGTCTCGCAGCGGTGTCGACCCTCGCCCTCTTCTTTGCAGTTCCGCATACGGGTGCCTGGTTGGCCTTCGTGAACTGGTTTCGTGCACTCCCACTGACATGACGCGCTTCAGCGCCGGCTCAGCGCGGCTCATGCCCTCGGACATGGGTGCGCCGACAGCATTGGCCGCGAGGCGTTGACCTCCGAGAAGAACTGTCGATGCTCAAGCTCTTGCGCAACGTGCTTGCCATCCTCGCGGGAATCGCCATTGGTGGAGCCGTCAACATGGCGCTCATCACGCTGAGCCCGTCGCTCATTCCGCCGCCTGCCGGTGTGGATGTGACCAGCGCCGAGAGTCTCGGCAAGGCCATGCACCTCTTCGAGCCGCGGCACTTCGTCATGCCATTCCTGGCGCATGCACTCGGCACCCTTGCGGGCGCGCTCGTGGCCTACCTGATCGCAGCGACCTGCAAGCCGCCGATCGGATACGTGATCGGCATCGCCTTTCTCTGCGGTGGCATCGCGGCAAGTTTCATGATTCCCGCCCCTGCATGGTTCATCGCGCTCGACCTGTTGGCGGCCTACCTTCCGATGGCGTGGCTGGGGGGTCAACTGGGTGCTCGCATGCAATACGGGGGCAGACGTGTGCGCGAGCAGGTGTCCTGACCCCTTGGTCGAGCCGGCACGCAGCGGCATGGGAGCCCGTCGCCCAGCACCCGAGAACGTGGACGAGTACATCGCGACGTACCCGCCCGAGATCCAGGCTGTGCTGCAGCAAGTGCGGCAAGTCGTGCGCAGTGCCGCGCCCGACGCGCGCGAGGTCATCAGTTATCGGATGCCGGCTCTCGAGCAGAACGGCGTTCTTGTGTACTTCGCGGCCTTCAAGAACCACATCGGCTTGTACCCACCCATCAGAGGCGACGCGCGCCTGCAGAAGGCTGCCGCACCGTATGCCGGAGAAAAGGGCAACCTGCGGTTTCCCCTGGACCAGCCGATCCCTTTCGATCTGATCGCACGTCTGACCCGGCTTCGCGTCGCGCAAGATCTCGCGAATGCGGCGGCCAGGGGAAAGTAGAGGCGTCCTTGAGTCGTGCAGCGTCACTGACCAGTCGCCTTGCGACCTACCGGCAGTGAGGCCGTACTCATGTGGCGGGCTCGGCTACGATGGTGTCGCCACGACGCAGCGAGATGCAGGAAACCATGTGCCGGAACATCAAGACGCTCTTCAACTTCGAGCCGCCCGCGACCGAACTCGAGGTCCGCGACGCCGCGCTTCAGTTCGTGCGCAAATTGAGCGGGTTCAACGTGCCCTCGAAGGTCAATGAGGCGGCCTTCGAGCGTGCGGTGAGCGACGTGGCTCGCGTCGCACGGCAGCTGATCGAATCCCTTGCCACCACCGCCGCGCCGAAAACGCGCGAGCTCGTTGCCGCGAAGGCACGGGCGCGGGCCATGCTGCGATACGGGAGTACGCCATGAACCCGCCCTCGACAGTCAAGCCGGACCCGCTGGCCTCGTGGCACCGCATCGCCAGCGAGCGCGATCCGGGCGGGCTGGCGGCCTTGCTTGCCGACGAAGTGGTGTTCCATTCGCCGGTGGTGCATACGCCGCAGCGCGGCAAGGCGATCGTCACGCAGTACCTCGCGGCGGCGCTGCGGGTCTTCGGCAACCCGGGCTTTCGCTACGTGCGTGAGCTGCGCGGCGAGCGTGACGCGGTGCTGGAGTTCGTGGTCGACATCGACGGCATCTCGGTCAACGGCGTGGACATGATGCGCTGGGACGAAGCGGGACAGGTCGTCGAATTCAAGGTCATGCTGCGGCCGCTGAAGGCCGTGAACCTGATCCACCAGAAAATGGCCGCCATGCTCGAGGAGCGTTGACCATGAGTGCTTATCTGATCGCCGATGTCGAAGTGCTCGACAGCGCCGAGTACGAAACCTACCGGCAGCAAGTGCCGGCCACCATTGCTGCCTTCGGCGGGCGCTACCTGGTGCGCGGCGGCGCGCTCACGGTGCTCGAAGGCGCGTGGTCGCCCAAGCGCTGCGTGATCCTGGAGTTCCCGAGCCTGGCGCAGCTCCAGGCCTGGTACGAATCGCCGGCCTACGTGCCGCTGCGCGCAATTCGTGAGCGCAGCACGAAGTCGAATCTGGTGATGGTCGAGGGCCTGTGAGTTCAACTCAACCCGCTGCGCGCCGAAAGCCTGCCGACGCCCGCATCAGGCTTTGCGTGTAGTCGGCGGTCACGCGCTCGGCGGACAGGTCGGCTGCCGCAACGAACTCGACCGCACGGCCGCGCTGCATCACCATCAAGTGCTGGCAAAGGTGGGTGACGACCGCCAGGTCGTGGCTGACCATCAGGAACGTCAGGCCGTGGCGCGCGCGCAGGGCTTCGAGCAGGTTCAGCACCTCGGCCTGCACCGAGGCATCCAGCGCGGAGCTGGGCTCATCCAGCAACAGCACCTGTGGCTCGAGGATCAGCGCGCGGGCGATGGCGATGCGCTGGCGCTGGCCGCCCGAGAGTTGGTGCGGGTAACGGAAGCGAAAGCCTGAGCCGAGGCCGACTTCGTCGAGCGCACGCTCGATGCGCGCTTCAGCGTCGCCGATGCCGTGAATCGCCAGCGGCTCGGCGAGCAGGCGGTCGACCGTCTGGCGCGGGTGCAGCGAGGCGTAGGGGTCCTGGAAAACCATTTGCACCTGGCGCCGGAAGGCCTTGCTGCCGGGGGCCGCCGTGTCGACGCCACCGGTGAGCTCCACGCTGCCTGCGGCCAGCGGCGCCAGGCCGCAGATGGCGCGCAGCACCGTGCTCTTGCCCGAGCCCGACTCGCCGACGATGCCGAAGCTGCCGCCGGGCGCGATGTCGAACGACACGTCGTCGACGGCGACGAAGCCGTCGAACACCACGCGCAGCCGTTGCAGCGACAGGCCGGCCTGGACCCGTGTCACACCGGCACCCTGCGCGCCGCGCGCGTCCCCGCTGCAAGGCAGGGTTCGTGCCTGGGGCGGCCCGGCGCATTCACAGCGCCCACTCCGGCCGGCGGTCGAGCGTGGGCAGCGGGTGCCGCGCGACGCCGAGTTGCGGCAGGCAGTTGAGCAGGCCCTGCGTGTAGGGGTGCCGGGCGCGGTGCAGATCGCTGGCGGC
>JAABQQ010000107.1 GCA_011391405.1 Gammaproteobacteria bacterium | reverse complement strand
CCCGGATCAGATATCGCCTGCCGCCGCGAAGTCGGCAATCGCCTTGGCCGGTATCAATGTCGCTTACTCGGCCTTATGTGGAGCTCAACATAAGGCCGATTATGTAGATGCCTCGATTATGTTGAGCCATGTGCGGCGTCGTGCGCCAACCGCCCGACTGGAGCGGAAGGCGCCGATTTCGCACTCCACATAATCAGAGCGCGCGCAGGAAGTCGATCAGCGAGTCTGGCGCCCGATAGCGCCGGAGCTTTGTGTCTGGCTCTTGAAGCCTGGCCAGTGCGCGTTCCTTCATCGCCAGATCGGCCTCGACGTATTGATGAGTGGTTGCCGGACTCTCATGACCGAGCCAAAGTGCAATCACGCTGATGTCGACGCCGGCCTGCAGCAGGTGCATTGCCGTCGTGTGGCGAATCACGTGCGGCGTGATCTGGCGTTTCGCCAAGTCGGGACAGGATTGCGCTGCAACCTGGACGGCGCGTTCCAGTCGCTGCATCACGTTCCATCGCGACATCGATTGGCCGTCGCGATTGGGTAGCAACGGCGAGTTCGCATCAAACTGCGAATTCCGCCGGAGCCAAGCCCGGAGCGTCCTGACGGTCGAACGCCACAGCGGCACGCTGCGCTGTTTCCGTCCCTTGCCGTGCAGATGAACGCAGGCGGCCCCATCGTCGAGCACCACCTCGCCGACCTTCACGCCGACGATCTCTGAAACCCGCGCACCGGTGTTGTAGAGCAACAGCAGCAACACATGATCCCGTTGGCTGAACCACGTTCTATCCGGCGTCCCGATCACCGCCAGCATTTCCTCCCGGGACAGATAGCCGAGCATCGGGCGCTCGAAGCGCTTTGCCGGAACGCCGAGCGCGTGTTCGATCACCTGCAGCGATGACACATCGCGGTGCGCAGCGAACTTGAGGAACGAACGCAGCGCCGCGAGACGGGCATTTCGGCTGCGCACGCTGTTGTGCCGATCGCGTTCCAAATGATCGAGAAAGGCCATGATTAGGTCCGGCGTGATGTCGGCCAGCGTGAGCTGCGCCGGGGAGCGACCAAGGCGCACCTCTGCAAAGCCCAGGAAGAGCATGAAGGCGTCCCGGTAAGCGGCAACCGTCTGCGGGCTGAGTGCGCGTTGTTGCGTCAGATGCTCGACAAAGAAAGCTTGTAGGAGCGCGGGAAATGACGGCGGCGGTTTGGGTTGCCTACGCATCATCATCTCCTGCCAGATCGGCGAATTGCTCGAACCGGCCGGCAGCGATCGCCATCAATTCGGGAACGGCGGTGAGGTACCAGTACGTGTAGAAGATCTCGGCATGGCCCATGTAGGTCGACAGCGTCAGCATCTTCTGGTCGACATCGGCACCGTCGGCGTACCAGCGCACCAGCCGCCGCACGGCGAAGGTATGGCGCAGGTCGTGCAGCCGTGGTGCTTCGTGTCCGCCGCGATTGACCCAGCCGAGGCCGTCGCGCAAATCGATGAAGACACGGTGCGCCTGGCGCTCGCCAAGCAGCAGCCCCAGACGACGGCCGCGACTACCGATCAGGAACGGCGTGCCGTCGGTCGTCGGAAGATGCCGCTCGCGTTGTTTCCGGTAACTCGCCAGTGCCTTGGCCGTGCTGGGATGGATCGGCAGTTGCCGGGACTTGGCGAACTTGGTCTGCCGTATCGTCAGCATTCCGTGCTTGAGATCGACATCCGCATCGCGCAGATGAATCGCTTCGGAAACGCGCAGCCCGGTCGAGGCCATCAGGCCGAACAAGGTTTCGTAGGTGTACGGCCGAAGGCTGCCGGCGGGGCCGAGTGTGCGTGCCACCGCGAGCAAGTCGACGATCTCGTCCTCACGGTAGATGTGGGGTGCCACGCGGCCGGGTTCCGGACCGAAGAGTGACGCCTCGGGAACCTCGGTGTCGGGCTCGAACTGCTGCAGGTAGCGGATGAAGTGCCGCAGCCGTCCCCAACTGCGCGCCCAGGTGCCCGCATCGCCATGACCATCCTTGCCGGCACGTACCCATTCGACCATGAGTTCCGCCGTCAGCGGACCCCGATGGCGCTTGGATTCCACGAAGCGGGCAAAGCTGGAGAGGAAGGTGGCACGGGAGCGCAGGTGGAAACCCTGGCGGCGACGCTCGGCCAGATAGTCGTCGATTCTGGCCTGCAAGCTTTGGCGTCGGCTCATGATTCGCTCCCCGGCCAGGGCAGCGCGACATCAGCAAGGTTTGGCGTATCGAGCTTGGCGTAGATCCGGGTGGTTTCCAAAGACCGGTGCCGGAGAACATCGGCAACCTCCTTGAGTGAGCCGCCGTTCTCGACAAGGCGACACGCCAGTGTGTGGCGCAGTACGTGCGATCCAGAACCAGGTAGGCCGGCCCGTTGGCAGGCGCGGCGGATCACGTTCTGGATCACATGGGTTGTGATCGGGATGTCACGCGATTTGCGACGACAAAGGAAGAGTGCCCGGCTCGTGGTTGCTGGGCGCTCATGCTGCAGGTAGTCCACAAAGGCTTGTCCGGTGGTCATCGGCAGCGGCAGGATGTCCTGTCGTCGCGACTTCGTGCCCTTCAGCATGACCGTGCCTGCGCGCCAGTCGATGTCGTCGATCGACAGGTTCGCGATCTCGCCTGCGCGCAGCCCCATGTCCAGTGCGCAGCGGACAATGGCATAGCCTCGCCGGGGCCTGCGCCCGTAAGGAAGTGCGGCGAGCAGCCGTCGAACTTCGTCCGGCTTGAGGGCGCGTGGCAGCGATGCAAGCTTCCACTGCACCGGCGAGGAAATGACCGCGATCAGACCCGCAACCGAGTCGCCGCAGATCGTCCGGTAGCGGAGGTAACTTCGCAAGGCGGTTGCGACTTGGGCGGCGGCCGAATGCGATGGGCTGTCCCCCAGTTGCCGAGCGATGAAGTGGCGAACATCGGCCGCGCGCAAATTGGCCATGGTGACTCCGCGGCCGGCGAACTTCTTGCGCAAAAACTTCCCGACGATCCGGCAATGGTTACGACGCGTTTCTGCCGCAAGGCCGCGGACATCACGCAGGTGGTCGTCGTAACGTCGTAATTCGTCAGCGACGGGGTCGGAGGGAACTTCAGATGAACGCGCAAGCTGCGCGCTCCGGGTTCGTGCGATTGAGTTCATGAGCGTCTCCTGAAGTGGAAACGCCACTTCAGAAGAACGCCGAAATTATGTCGAGCTCAAAATTCCATCAGCCGCCCGAATGATCCATGGCCACACGCTCCAGCAAGCCACGTCGCTGAAAGCTCAACATAATCGAGGCATCTACATAATCGGCCTTATGTGGAGCTCAACATAAGGCCGACAACCGGTCGCCCCATTTAAGCCGCCATCGAACGCTATCTGAT
>JAABQQ010000106.1 GCA_011391405.1 Gammaproteobacteria bacterium | reverse complement strand
GCGTAGAGCCGAAACCAGGTTACGCCGTCCTGCCAGGTGGTGACTGGTTCGACGCGCTCGCCAACGAGGTCGCGGTGGGCGATGTAGGGGATGTCGACGCCGCAGGCCGGCGCGAGCCCGATGGTATTGACCGGGCGCGGATTGATCTCGATGAGCTTGTATTCTCCCGTCACTGCGTCGAACTTGTACTCGACGCCGCAGATGCCCGAGAAGCCGATGCCCTGCAGCAGTTGGAGCGACTGGCGGACGACCACGTCGTCGTGGCAGGACACCGTCATCGTGCAGTAGCCGAAGTCGACCGGCAGCTGGCGTATCTTGCGTCGCACGCAATACGCGAGCGGGATTCCGTCATCGCTCACGTAGGCCAGGAAGGTGAACAGTTGCTCGTCCCGGCCGCCGATGACCTCCTGGAGCATGACGTCGTTGGAGTCATCGCCCATCGACAGCCATGCGCTGCGCAGCTCGTCCGGCGTGCGCACCAGGAGCGCCTTGCGGCCCTGTGAGACCCGTTGCATCGACGCGAGGCGCCAAGTGTGGGCGACGAGCGGCTTGATGATGTACGGATAATTGCGGATCGTCGCGGCCAGTCGGGGAAATACGTCTCCGGAATGGGGATCCCGAGCCGCTCGGCCTGCTCGTATTGCCGTCGCTTGTTGACGACGTGCTGCATCACCTCGGGGCGTGCGGCACAGATTCGGTAGGTGTGCTCCAGGACGGGCCGGTGCGCGCCGAGAAACTCTGCGCAATCGTCGCTTGCGGGGATCAGGACACGCTTGCCGGCATACCGCGACGCGAGCTGCAGCAGATACTCCACGAGCGCAGGTCCCGACTGGTACATGTCGGGACACAGGGCGACCTCGCTGCAGTACTTTGAATGCAGGCTGTGATCCAGCCGGTTCGGGTGAACACGAACGACCGGCACGCCCTGGCGGCCCAGCGAGCGCGTCACCGCCAACGCGATCAGGCTCGTGCTGCTCCTTCGCCGGTTGGGGTCCGGTTCATGGCTGATGACGAATGCGGTGCCGGGAGTTTTCTGCTCGGGGCGAGTCATGGGACGAGTACTCCGGCCGATACGAATACGTTGCCGTCCATGATGCGACGTGCCGTCCGGTCGATCCGAATCGAGTGGATGGTGGGCCGTCCGGAGTCGAAGCCATGGATGATCTCGGACACGATCACACCGGAAGGGTGACTGATCCTGAACACGTCGCGTCCACCCGTCAGCGGCGCGCGCACCAGGTCAGCCACGACGGTCCCTGGAATGCTGGCTGCCGCGGTGAGGCACATCGCACCTGTCACTGCGAATGCTTTGTGCACCCGCTCCGGATTGATGATCCGGGCGACGAGGTCGATGGCGCGGTGCGCGCCGGTTTTGTCAGGCGACGAGGATACCGAATCCGGTGAGCCAACGATCGCGATCTTCAATCGCGCCGCCCGCCGCGTATTGGAATGCGCCCGACTCTCGCCCTGCAGGTAACTCTCGGCGATCGACTCCCGGATTTCCTCAATCTCCTGTCTCAGGCCCGGGACCAACTCCAGTTCGCGCGGGTCCTCAGACCCGCTGAGTCCCCAGGTGTCCGCCGGAATGATCGCGTACAGGTTGCCGCAATCGACGAGTGAGAATCGCACGCGGGTACTCCGTGTCGTCCGCATCTCGTTCTGCGGAGTCCCCGATGGCAGGAGATGACCCGTGTCGCCACCCGAGGGGTCGATGAACTCCAGGTTGACTTGGGCATCGGGACTCGGGACGACTGGCATTCGCGTATCGCGGTTGTCTGGCGTAAGGCCATTGGTGGTCGAGACTGTCGCGGTAATCTGCTTGCCGTTGTTGACGCAATGAATTCGAACGCGGGCCGGACCTTCCGCGACCCGCACCAACCGCTCGTGGATCGCATACAGGGCCACGGCCGCAGCGGTGTTGCCGCAAGTCACCGCATAGTTGACGGTCGCGGAGGCAATGCCGACCTGGCCGAAGCAGTAGTCGACGTCGATGTCGGATCGCGTGGATCGTCCGACGATTGCAACTTTGCTGGTCAGGGGGTCGGCACCGCCGAGCCCGTCGATCTGGCGTGGGTCCGGACTGCCGAACGCCGCGAGAATCAGCAGGTCCCTGGAACGGGGGGTCTCCGGCAGGTCGGCTGCTGCGAAGATGATGGCTTTGCTGGTGCCGCCGCGCATGATCGCGCAATGCACCGCATGGATCGTGGACTTATCCGTGATGGCGGACAGTAAGGCGGACATGTCGCGGGGCCTGCGTTACGAGGCCTGGCGGTCCGCCGCGGTCTGACCCGGCGTGCGGGCCGGCACATCCGGGCGACAAACATGCGAGCCGGAGGGACGCAGGTACGATCCTCGCGGCCAGACTCCGATGCGCATCGGGACGCTCCGGAGTCCAGGCGTGAAAGCGAGCAGGTCCATCCCGGTGCGCTCGACGGCGAGCCAGCGCCTCTTGTGTTCGGAATGGCCGCCGAGAAAATCGTATTCAGTCAGGCCCTGCCTGATGCAGTCCTGGATGACCCATGTCCGCAACGCATTGCCAACGTGAGGCGAGTAGTCCGGGTCGAAACCCTCCTGCAACTGCAGGAAGGCGTGCTCGTAGACATATCCGATCTGGACGGCCTTGGGCTCCGCTCCGTCAAACAGCGTGTAGACTGCCAGCCAGCCGCGAGCCAGCGCTTCGGGCGTGAAACATTCGTAGAATTCTCTCTCTTTGACGTTTCGGTCGAAGACTCCGTCCTTACCGACGGAGCGCCAACGCTTGCCATGCAGCCGGAACAGTGCGTCCAGCGCCGGAGCCAGCTCGTCGCCGGTCGTCACCTTGCGAACCTCTACGCCGGGCTTCGACAGGATCTTCTTCGTGTTGCGCCGGACCTGCTGGCGGCGGTTGGACGACATGCTCGCGAGGAACGCGTCGTAATCCGCAGGCAATGCCACCGTCGAGAAGTCCCTCGGGCGGCTGCGGATGCCAAGGCGTCCGGCACGGAGCGCCCGGACCATAGGCTCGTGCGCACCCGACCAGGATTCGAGGTTGGGAATCCAGAGCAGGTCCCATTCCGACCGCAATGCGCACAATGCACGGACGATCACCGCGCAGACACGATCCTCGTCCGATGCGTGGGCGATCCAGGTCTGGTACTCGGCGCCGGAGTCGACGTCACCGATCATTCGCAACATGCGGTACGGCAATATGTCCAACAGCCGATAGTTGGCGACGTACAAGGGCGCGACACCCAGCAGCTCGCCGCTGTGCCCGCGCACGCAGACGATTCTCAGGTCGGTAATCGAGCGCTGCACCCGCAGCCAGCAGTCCAGCCACTCCCAGGTCATGAACAGCTGGTTGGCCCTGCTTTCGACG
>JAABQQ010000105.1 GCA_011391405.1 Gammaproteobacteria bacterium | reverse complement strand
AGCCGCGCTGTTCACCGCGGCGTTGCTGCTGTCGCTGTTCACGCACAGCACCGGCGTGGTGCGCAACGACCCGGCGCGCAACATCTGGATTCCCCCAGAGCTGACCATGCCGGTGAAACTGCAGGTCGCGTACAACGACGCGCAGATCTTCTTTCACTATCGCTGGCCGGCCAGGCAGCCGCACGTCCTCACCGACCTGCTGCGGTACAGCCAAGGCAAGTGGCAGCGGCAACTGAGCACGCCCATCGGCCCGGACCCGGACGGTATCTACGAGGACCGTCTGGCCATGATGGTCGACGACGGCAGCGTGCCGGAGTTCCAGCGCTACGGTGGCTACATCACCGTCGGCGCAAACATGCGGGACTTCACCGGCTCCGGGCCCGACGCCGCACACCGGCGCAAGCACCTGCCGGCCACACGACGCGATCCGAATGAGTGGTACTCGATCGTCGACCAGGCAACCCTGGAGGCGCAGCGGCGGGCGGGCTATTTCCTCGACCTCTGGCATTGGCGCGCGCACCTCTCCAACCCGCTCGGCCGCTCCGACGACCAGCACGTCGCGTGGTACCGGCTTTACGACTCCGGCGAGCCCTTGTTCTTCAGCAACTGGGACGTCGACAAGGGCCAGCCCCGCTGGATGTTCGACCTCGAACACTCCGGCGTGCGCGCATTGCGCTGGGAGGACGTGGCGGGCGGGCACCGTGACGAATCGCAGCCGTATTACCTCTCGGCGGCCACCGCGGTGCCGTTCGATGCGACGCACCAGTGGGGCGAGGGCGATGTCATACCCGGCCAGGTGCTGCGTGAGCCAAGCGGCTCCCGTGACGAAATCCGGGTGCAGGGCCAGGGCCGCTGGGCCGAGGGGTACTGGGACGTGACGCTGGTTCGCGCGCTGGACACGGGCCACCCGCTCGAAGACAAGGTCCTGCGCGATCAGGGCGTCTACAGCATTGCGCTGTCCGTGCATCGCGATGCGCGCGCGAGCCGCTGGCACTACGTCTCTCTGCCGCTGCAGTTGGGCCTCGGGCGGCAGGCCGAATTGATGGCGACCCGCTTCACCGGACCAACGCCGGACTGGAACCGCGTCGATACCCGTGAGGTGACGCTGTTCTATCCCGGCCAGGTGAACTGGAAGCACCTATCGAGCGCGAGGCACGCCGGGTCGAAGTACATCGCGAAAGGCGTGCCGGTGAAGTACCGGCACAAGGAGACGCAACTCGCCCAGTACGGCGTCGAGATGGAGTTCGACCGGGAGATACGCCGGCAGTGGGCACTGAGCCTGATCGCGGGGGTGTTGCTGGTCGCGAGCTTCGTGTTCTCGGTCAGCCTGTTGTTCCGCCACCGGGAGGACTGAGCGCATGGGTCCGTATCACGCAATCATGGTGCACTTCCCGGTCGCGCTGTGGACCGTGGCCTCTGGCATTCTCTTTTTCCGTGCGTTTTCGGACGGACCACTGGCCCGGGCCTTCGACCGTGTGCTGGTGCCGCTGCTGGTGATTGGCGTAGTCACCGGAGTGGTCTCCTACGCGCTCGGCCTGCTCGTCTGGTCGCCCGATACCTTGCAGGCCACGCCACTCGGCCGAAATCACATGATTGCGGCCAGCTGGTCGCTGTGCTCGTGGGTCGCGGTCCTGTTCCTGCGCTGGCGGGTCGGCGAGATGGTCTGGGAGGGTCGGGTGAATCGCCTGATCATGGTGGGCCTCGGTGCTCTCGGCGCGAGCCAGCTGGCCGCCACCGGCACGCTCGGCGGCCACCTGCACGGCGCACCCGCTTATTTAAGCGAACTGATGCGCGTGTTCGGCTGGGACGTGTACCACACGTTCTACTCGCCGACCTGGGTGCTGCTGGTGCTGGCCGTGGTGATCGTGGCGATGCCGGTGCTGGCGATCGTCACTACGCGCGGGCGTGCGGCGCGGTCGCAGCGCCAGGAAGCGATCAAGTGAAGCGCGTTGGCCTCGCATCGGCCATCGTCAGCCTGACGATCGGGTTGGCTGGCCCCGCCAGGGCGGTACCGCCTGGCTTTACACTGGAGTTCGATGGCAACGGCGAGGGCAAGGTGACCTTCTCCGGTAAAGTGCATTCCCCCGACGCCAAGCCACATTGCGCCGACTGCCACATGGCGCTGTTCGACGTGAGCCGCAGCTCGCAGATCACGCGTGCCGACCACAGGCGCAAGCAGTTCTGCTTCGTCTGTCACGATGGCGAAAAGGCGTTTGCGGCGAAACAGAACTGCGACCGATGCCACGTGGAACCGGAGGTGCCGCTGGTGGAGCCGCTACCGGCATCCGGATCTTCGACCAACAATAGCCCGCCGCGCGTCGACACCGGCCTGTGACATCAATAGGCGCCTTGCAGCGCTTCGCTCACGAGCGTCTGCAGTTGCTGCAGGCCAAAGCTCGGCATGGGGCGTCCGTTGACGAAGTATTCCGGCGTCGCAGTGACCTTCAGCGCCACGGCATCGTTGCGGTCCTGCTCCATGCGCTGTGCGACTTCGGGCGAATTCATGTCTACCAGGAGTTGTTCGATATTCAATCCCACGCCGGCAGTCGCCTGCAGGACCAGGTCCGGCTGGACGGTGTGATGGGGCGCCCATTGCGCCTGCGATGCCAGCAGGGCTTCAAGCGTCGGCAGATACTTGTCCTGCTTGCGGCTCGCTTCGAGGAGTTTCACCACGTAGTCCGAGCCGTCGTGGAATGCAACGTGGCGAATCGACAGGCGGATCCTGTTCGGGTTCTCGGCCATTAACTGCTTCACGAGCGGGAAGAACTGCGCGCAGGTTTCACACGCCGGATCGATGAATTCGACGATATGCACCTTCGCGCCCGCGTCGCCGAGCATCGGCGAATGGACGCTCGCGAGCGGGTCCTGGTTCGTGGTGGTGGCACCTGGCGAAGACTGCGACCGGTCGCCTTTGTATAGAAGAGTCGCCACCAGGACGGCGAGAAGCACGGCCACGACGGCACCGACGAAGATGCTCCGTCGACCGGTTCGGCTTGCCTTGGGCGCCTTGTCCGCTTGCGGACCCTGGCGTTCCGGGCTGGTTCGGTTTCTCCGGGACTTTCGGCTCATGGGAGTGTTCCTGTTGTGCGCCGAGAACAGTCTTCAGCTTCCCGTCTGCCCCTGATCCGGCGGCTCAAGTTCTTCGACGAGGCTGATCAGCTCACGGTCGAGATCCGGTTCTTCGCCTGAACACACGCCGAGCACCAGCGCACTTTCGCAGTCTTTGGCGACGTAGGCGTGACCCATGGTGCTGTCGATGTAGATGCCCTGACCGGCCTTGAGCGTCACGGTCGTGTAGAACTGCAGGTGAACTTCGATCGAGCCCTCGAGCACGTAGATGAATTCCTCGCCCCGGTGCT
>JAABQQ010000104.1 GCA_011391405.1 Gammaproteobacteria bacterium | reverse complement strand
GGCCGAGCGCCGGGCCGGGCCGTCGAAGCGGAAATCGCGGATGGCCCGGGCATCGGCCGCCAGGTCGCCCAGCGACCGCCCCAGGCGGCGCGCGAGCAAGGCGCCGAATATCCAGGCCACCGGCAGCAGCAGTACGACGACGGCGGCGATCGCGGAGGGCAGGCGGCCGATCGTCGCCGCCGGAAGTTCCCGGTGCGGGGCTTGCCATTCGGCGAAGCTGCCGATGGCCAAGGCGGTGCCGATCACCATGCCGGAGGCGAAGAGGCCGAGAATCAGGTGCAGGGGCAGGCGGCCGGAGCCCGCGACGGCGACGGCCACGTCAGAGCATTTCGTCGCAATGGCGCAAGCGGGCGGCCATGACGCGCATCACCTCGGTGGCGAAATGCGGTGTCTGCGACACGAGGTAATGGAAGCGCTTGCGGTCGATCTTGGCCAGCGCGCACTCCGAAGTGGCGGTCACCGTCGCGGCGCGCTGACTGGTCTCGAGCACCGCCAATTCGCCGATGATGGTGCCGGAGGTGGCCTGCTCGACCAGCTTGCCCTTGACGGTGATGTCGGCGGTGCCGCTGACCAGCACATACATGTGCTCGCCCGTATCGCCTTCCTTGAAGAGCGTCGCGCCGGCCGGAAGCTTGACGAGGTCGGGGTCGCGGGTGAAGAGTTCGAAGAAGATCATGATGCCTTGTAGCAATGGTTGCGGGACCGCGATCTATAGCAAATCAGCCGCATCCGGTCATGCTCGCTCGCATGAACCTTTTGTTACAGCGGCATCGCGCCGCGAGCTCAGCCGCCGATGCCCGACCAGAAGTCGCCGCGGCGGTTGAGGAATTCCTCATGGCCGAGATAGTGCGAGCCGTCGCAGGAGAAGGTCAGGCTGACCATGCCGTTGAAGATGTTGATCGATGCCGAGCGCAGGTAGATGGTCTGGTCGGTGAGCCGCAGCTCGCGCATGGCGTCGAGAATCGGTTTGATCTGCCCGGACGCGATCACGGCATCCGCCGGCCATTGCTGCGGCGGATAGAGCAGGCAGACATCGGGATCGGCCAGAGCCTCATGGTCGTAGATGCGGTAACGGAAGGGATCGTCGAGGAACCAGCCGGTGGCACGGCTGCTGGAGAAATGGATCACCACCTGGAACATGCCGCGCTCGGTGATCAGATCCTCGAGTATCGACAGCGCCTGCTCGATATGCCGATCCATCGGGCTTTCGCTGCGTTTTTGCAGGAATACCGTGCCGCGGATCGAGGGATCGCCCTTGATCTGCCGCCAGCTGCGCGGCTCCTCCGGCGTCAACGGCGTCGCCGGCAGGTCACGCAGGTCGAAGTCGGCGCCAAGGTAACCGAGCTCGCGCTCGCCATCGCGCACCGTGTGCAGCGCTGTCAGCGACGGCCGCCCCGAAAGACTGACGTAGGCATCGGAGAGCAGGAAACCCCAGGGCGGCATCGACTCCTGCATATAGGGGCGCGGCGAACGATCGCGCCCGAAGTAGCCGACGACGATGCGGTCGGCCGCAACGTTGTCGCTGCGCTGGACACCGCGGGCATCCAGGGTATAGAGGAAGGTAGCATAGGGTATCTCGCCAATGGCCGCGGCGAGCAAGTCGTTCATGCGCTGCCGATCGTGCCAGACAGTCGTGCAACGCGCCGCCAGTTGCGCCATCGGTTCGTGCAGCAGCCGCGCCAGCTCGGCCCGCTTGCGATGTACGTTTTCCTTCCAGCTGTCATCCATGATTGCCACCTTCGTAAGAATAGGATTGCTGCACTGCAATATCCGCTATCTTACCGGTGCCGCGAAAACCTTCCAGTGAGGCGTGCGAAATCGTCCATCTGCGACGAATTGCCGCAGTCCACGCCAACCTGCCACACTGTAATAATTCCGGCGGGGGTGGTGCGCTAGACTGACAACCTCCCACGAAAGCATTACGGCCATTCATGGCAACCCAGATCGCACTGAAACTCGCCCTGCCCGAAGCGGCGCAGGCGGCATTGATGCGCCACCCGCTGCTGCGCCGTGCCGAGAGCCGCAGAAACGAATCCCTCGTCAGCATCTACTACGACACCCGTCGCCTAGACCTCCACCGTGCCCGCATCACCCTGCGACTGCGGCGACACGGCAACGGCTGGCTGCAGACCGTCAAGCACAATGCCGATTCCGAGGCGGGACTGACGACACGGCAGGAATGGGAGATCCCCTACCTCAACCACTTCGATTTTTCGTCGATCGATGCCGACCCGGCGCGCCGCATCCTCGGCAAGCGCAAGGTCGCCGACAATCTGACCGCGCTGTTCGAGACAAGCTTCCGTCGCAGCATCTGGCACCTCAAGCCTGCCGCCGGCACCCGCGTGCTGGTGATGCTGGACCGCGGCTGGATCGCGTCCAATGGCCGCCGCTCGCCGATTTCCGAGGTCGAGATCGAGCTGGTGCAAGGCGCGGCGCACCACCTCTACGATATCGCCTTCGAACTGGCGACGCGCCTGCCCCTGATGCCGGAGCTTGTCTCCAAGGCCGAACGCGGCTATCGCCTCGCCGACGGCGTGGCCGCGGCACCCGTACGCGCGACCGCGGTTGCGATCGACCCCGATGGTCAGCCGTTGGCGGCATTCCGTGCCATCGCGCTGAATTGCCTGGCGCACCTGCACAGCAATCACGCCGGCGCCGTGCTCGGCAGCGACCCGGAGTACGTGCACCAGATGCGCGTCGGTACGCGGCGTCTGCGCGCGGCCATGCGCATGTTCGCACCGGTGCTGCCGCCGCTCGTCACCGAGGAACTCGTGCCGCCCCTGCGGGAACTGATGGCCATCCTCGGCCGCACCCGCGATCTCGACGTGCTGATCGAGGAAATCGTCGGCCCGGTCGTCGTCGCGCTCGTCGACGACCCGCGTATCTCGGCATTGTCCGGGCTGCTGACCGACCGCCTCTACCGCGCCCGCAGGGAAACCGCCGAGTTTCTCGCCAGCCCGGCCTACGGCAGGCTGTTGCTGCTCGCCGCCAGAGAGCTTCACCAGGCGCCGCAGCTCCTGGCGACCGCAGACGACGTGCCGGCGCCGACCCTTTTCGATTTCGCCCAGCTCCGGCTGCAGAAGCTGCAACGGCGCACCGTCCATCTGGCCGAACTCGCCCGCGTCGACGACCCGGCCTCGCTGCACCAGCTGCGCATCGCCATCAAGCGGCTGCGCTACGCCGTCGAGTTCTTCGCGCCGCTGTTGCCCAGGCACGCGCTGGCCGCCGCCGCCAAGCGCCTCGCCGTGTTGCAGGACAAGCTCGGCCAGCTCAACGACCTCGCCAACGCCGGCGCCGTGCTGATGGCCGCCGCCGGCAGCGATCCCAACCTGCGTGAGGCCGTGGCCCTGATCGGCGGCTGGCACGGCAAACGCCACG
>JAABQQ010000103.1 GCA_011391405.1 Gammaproteobacteria bacterium | reverse complement strand
CGGCGTTCGGAAGAACTCTGGCCAGAGGTCTACGCTCGCCAGAACACCGGCATCCTGGCGTCGAAGGCGTCGGCGCACTGACGCTGGCGCGGCCCTCCCGCGTGAGCGGGAGGGTGCGCCGGCGGAAGGCCAGGAAGGGCAGGAAGGACCAGGAAGGGGCGGAAGTCGGACGCTATTCCCCGCTCCCTCGCTCCGTCGGCCGGTTGCGATTGTGGCCATAATCGCTGGGACACCCCGACATCGGCTCAGGCCAATGGTCGGGCTACACTTCCGTCTAATTCTTTTCTGTCCTTCCTGCCCTTCCTGTCCTTCCTGCCCTTCCCCCCCTTCCCCCCCTTCCCGTGCCCACCCCACCCCTGATCGTCGAATCGACGATTCACTTCCTGCAAGCCCACTTGCCGTTCTCGCGGATGGCGCGGCGCGATCTCGAGTACATCGCGGCGCGGGCACGACTGGGCTACCACCCGGTGGGCAGCACGATCGTTGACCCCGCCGACGGCATCACCGGGCATCTCCACATCATTCAGCGTGGCCACGTGCGTGTGCGCAACCCGAATGCCGCCGTCGACGACGAAGTGCGTGGGGTCGGCGAATGCTTTCCGGTCGCGGCGCTCTCGGCTGGCGCGGCCGGCACGCGCACTTTCGAGGCCACCGAAGACGTCTTTTCGCTGCTGCTGCCGCGGGCCGATTTCGATGCGCTGCGTGAGCGCTCGCCTGAGTTCGCGCAGTTCTGCACCGAGGCGCTGGCCACGCTGGTGCAGCATTCACTGGGCCAGCTGCGCAATCATTTTTCTCAACGCGCGACGGAGCAGCAGACGCTGCTCGAACCGCTCAAGGCGCTGGTGCGGCGCGAACCCGTGTACTGCACCGCCGAGGCCACGGTGCGCGAGGCGCTGAAGCGCATGAGCGAGGAGGGCGTGCGCATGATCGCAGTCGTCGACAGCCAGCGTCGTCCGCTCGGAATCTTCACGCTGCTCGATCTGATGGATCGCGTCGTGCTGCCCGGAGTCTCGCTGGGGACGGCCGTGCAACAGGTGATGACCACGCGGCCCGCGATGCTTGACGAATTGAGCAGCGCACAGGAAGGGCTGGCGCTGATGGCCAGCCGCGGGTTTCATCAGTTGCTCGTGGTGCGCGACGGCGAGCTGGCGGGCATCGTCACGGAGCGGGACCTTTTCGGTCTGCAGCGCGTGACGATGCGCAGCATCACGCAGTCCGTGCGGCAGGCGCGCGACGTGGCGGCGTTGCAACGCATCGTGGCAGACATTGCGGCGCTGACGGATAACCTCGTCGCGCAAGGCGCGGCCGCCGAGCCCCTGACCCACACCATCACCGCGCTCAACGATTCGCTCACGCAACGACTGTTCGAATTGCTGCGGCCGAAGTTCCAACTCGAGGATGTGGCGTGGTGCTGGCTCGCAGTCGGCAGTGAAGGCCGCCGCGAACAGACGGTCGCGACCGACCAGGACAATGCGATCGTCTTCGAATGCGACGAGCGCGACGTGGCGGTCACGCGCGAGCGACTGCTGCGGTTTGCCGGCGCAGCCAACCAGTGCCTGGCCGAGCTGGGCTTCCCGCTTTGCACCGGCAACATCATGGCCAGCAACCCCGACTGCTGCCTGACGGTCGATGAGTGGCGCGGACGCTTTGCGGGCTGGATGCGCGAGCCGACGCCGGAAGCACTGCTTGCAGCCAATATTTTCTTCGATTTCCGTCCGCTTGCCGGTGATCTTACGCTGGCTGAACGACTGCGTGGCTGGCTCGATGCCACGAGCAGCGAGAACAAGCTGTTCCTGCGCATGCTCGTCGCGAACGCGCTGCAGGCGGAGCCGCCGCTCGGCTGGATCCGGACGTTCCGCACGGACGAAGGCGAGTTCGCTGGCACCATCGACCTCAAGACCCACGGCACGCGCATCTTCGTCGATGCGGCGCGGGCGTTCGCGCTCGCGCTCGGCATCGGTGACACCAACACTTCGCAGCGGATCCGAGCGGCGGGTCGTCGGCTCAATCGCGACGAGCGCGAGATCGCGGCGTCGGTCGATGCCTACCACTTTTTGCAGTTACTGCGCCTGCGCGTGCAGCGTGGCGGCCTCGAGCGTCCAGCGACCGACTCGGGCGGTGGCGCGCAGCGTCCGCGACAGGCGTTGAACCGCCTCGACCCCTACGCGCTCAATGAAATCGACCAGCGCATGTTGCGCGAGACGTTTCGCCAGGCACGCGCGCTGCAGACGCACCTCGACCAGACCGTGGGCCACTGAGTCCGCGATGAGCACCTGGCCGCTGTCCCCGGCGGAGGCGTGGCGGGCCCGCAAGGTCCGGCGTAGCCTCGCACCGGCGGTGCACGCAAGGCTGGCCTGCGTTCGGCGGGGGTTTCTCGAGCGTCCGGGACTGGCGCAACCGCTCGCGCTGGCGCGCTTCGTCGTGCTCGACCTCGAGACCACCGGACCGCGCATGTTCGAGGACCGCATCATCTCCATCGGCGCCGTGGCGGTGACGGAGCGCACCGTTCGTCACGACGATGCGTTCGAGGCGCTGTTGCGGCAGGATCACTCGAGCGCCGTGGACAACATCCTGATCCACCAGATTGGCGGCCAACAGCAATTGGCCGGCATTGATCCAGTCGAAGGCCTGGTCGCGTGCCTCGAATTCATCGCAGAATCGCGCGTCGTGGCGTTTCGCGCCGAATTCGACGCGACGGTGTTCGGGCGCGAGGTCCGCAGCCTGCTGGGTTTTCACGCCTGGCCGCGTTTCATCGACCTGGCAACGGTCCTGCCGGCGCTGTTTCCCGCGACCGCGAACGACTCGCTGGATGACTGGGTGGCCCACTTCGGTTTGCCGCCGATCGGCCGTCACCACGCGATTGCGGATGCGTACGCAACCGCCCAGTTGTTGATGATCGTGCTCGACGCGGCGCCCAGGTTCGGCATCGAGAGCGCGGCCGACCTGCGCGATGCAGAAGTGGCGCAACGCTGGTTGGGACGTCGCCGCTGACAGGGCCATCGCAGGGCACGCTTTACGTGGGCCCGGGGCAGCGGCAACATCGGTGGTCATGACACACATCAATGGGCGATCGGGGGCGGCGTCGACAAGCGCCGTGGTCATGGGTCTGGTCCTGGCCGCGCTGAGCGGTTGCGCCAAGCAGGAGTCCGCCACGCCGGCGACCACGGCGGCGGCGAAGCCCGTGGCGCCGACGCGCGAGCAGTTGCTGGGCGCGACGGTGACTGGAGTGTTTGGCGCTCCAGTCACGCTGACCGCGGGCGTCTATGCCGGGCCGCCAGCGGAGGCGGGCGCGGCGTCGAAGCCGACGCTCAAGCTCTGGGACTCGACGATCGAATTCGTCGACATCGACGGCGTCCCGCCCGAGGAAGGCGTCGCGTTGCTGACGTCGGGTGAGGGGGGCACCGGCACCTACTCGC
>JAABQQ010000102.1 GCA_011391405.1 Gammaproteobacteria bacterium | reverse complement strand
CACTACCCCGGCACAGCCACTGGCGGCACTACCTTGCTCATACGTCCAGTGATGTCAGCCTTCCCCGGAAGGGTCGCCGGGTCGGCCTGTGCATTGGCATTTTCGAGGCTTACTCAGCGTTCACTCACGTTACGGCCCGCACACTCGCGCTGCCACCAATTCGTGGCACGCTTACCCGAAGGCTTCAGCCACTTCGTCACCTCCATGACTGCTCCGGTTGCTTCCGGCTGGAGCGGTTGCCGGGCGGGGCTTGCACCCGCTGGAAAGCGCCGCCTTTTCACGGCGCACACCCAAAGCAGCCGCCGACACGATCGACAGCGAATGCTGGAAGCTGTCATTCAACACGCCAATGAACGGGCCGTGTAGCCAGGATCACCTCCGATGCTTCGGCCCGAACGGTGCGGAGCCTCGGCTACCGCCAACTCCGACTCCACGAGGCGATGGCGGATGCTCAAGGAGACAACCTCAGCGCGACGAAGTGTCCTTCTCAGGCCAGCATTGCCGCAGCGTTGCTGTCAAGCTCCGCGTTCTGAAGTGGCCCCGATGCGAAACGCACAAATGCCCCATCTCCGGCTCAGGCCAATGGTGGCGCCGGTGCCGCGGCAACCGGAATCACGCCACTCTTCAGGTCGTCTAGGTACAAGGCTTCCAGGTCCTGTGCTGCGGCGAGTTGATCACGTTCCAGCGGCCGCGTATGCAGCACCGAGCGCAACGCGAACAGCCAGCGCGCCCAGCCAGGCACGAACACACGCCGTCGGCGTTCCAGGATGCCCGCAGCAATCAGCGGCGCAGCCACGGCCAGTGGCGTCTCCCGACCCAGTGGCCCAGCAGCGCTCTGGCGAAGTCGAGCAAAGGCACGGCTGTCGCGGCCGCGTTCGACCATTGGCGTGGTTACCCAAAGCGGGTGGATGCAGGTCACGTCGACGCCATGATGGGCCAGTTCGATGCGCCAGCTGTCGCACATCGCCTCAGCCGCCGCTTTCGATGCCGCATACGCACTCATGCAGGGCGCATGGGCTAGGCTGGCCACCGAAGCACTGACCGCGATTTGACCGCGCCGCGCGATCAGCTGCGGCAGTGCGGCCTGCACGGTGTGCAGCACGCCGAAAACGTTGACCTGCACCACCTGAATCCATTCGCTTGCATCGACATGGCGAAGCGGCGCAAGCGTACCGATGCCGGCATTCGCCCAGCACAGGTCGACGCCTCCGAAGCGTTGCACCGCCGCGTTCACGGCACGCGCGCAGTCGTCGGGCCGGGTCACGTCTCCCGTCACCGTGAGCACCTCGCCAGCATCGAGTTTCGACGCAGCAGCCTGAAGGGCCGGCTCCGTCAGGTCCATCAACGCCAGCTTCATCCCGCTGCGCCGCAATAGGGTCGCCACGGCCAATCCGATGCCGCTGGCACCCCCCGTGATGAATGCCACGCGACCAGCGCGATCGGTTGATGTCATGGCAATCTTTCAGAAGTACGCAGTTGGAACTTTCAGGCGACCTGAAGGCTTTGCTCTGGATTGACGGCAGCTGGCGTATCACGCAGCAGCGGCTCGAAGACCAGCACCCCGTCGTCGATCGGCCCGTCCTGCAACTGGGCCTTGTCGGACGGGTAGTGGTGCGTCACCCGCCACGGCGCCTTGGTGCCCTGCCGTGGCATCAGCGCCCCGCCGCGCTGGATGTAGCCGGAATTCAAGTTACCCATCACCGATTCGTCGAGCATGCAGCCTTCGACGTCGCGTGCGACGGCCACGCCCAGGCCGTGCACGTCGAGATGCTGGATCAGCCGGCACAGGTAACCGGACGCCAGGTCGGCCTTCAATGTCCACGACGCGTTCGTGTAGCCGACGATCCAGGCGAAGTTGGGCAGCCCCTCGAGCAATACGCCCTTGTAGGTCAAGTGCTGCTGCGGCAGAAAGGGCTGGCCGTCGACCGTGATACGCATACCGCCGAAGAGCTGAATCTGCAGGCCGGTGGCGGTGACCAGGATGTCGGCCTCCAGCCGGCGACCCGAGTGCAACAGCACATTGCGCCCGTCGAAACCAGCGATCTCATCGGTGTCGACCGAGGACTTGCCGTCACGGATGGCGACGAACAGGTCGGCGTCCGGCACGATGCACAAACGCTGGTCCCAAGGTTCGTAGGCCGGCGTGAAATGGCGCATGTCGGTTGTTCCGCGCAGTTGCCGACGTACGCCCGCCAGCAAGAAGCGGCGCATCGCCTGGGGCCAACGGCGCGCCGCCGCATAGAGCCCGAGCGCCAGGACTCTGTTGCGCCAGCGCGCAAACGCAAAGGCCCGGCGGCGCGGCAATAGGTGCAGCAACGCCTGCGTCAGACCGTCGCGCGACGGCACCGAGAAGTAGTAGCTCGGCGAGCGCTGGAGCATGGTCACATGCGCGGCGCTTTCGGCCAACGCCGGCACGAGTGTCACGGCAGTGGCGCCGCTGCCGACAACGACGACGCGCTGACCGCGGCAGTCCAGCGCCGGCGGCCAGTGCTGGGGATGCACCACAGTTCCGCTGAAGCGCTCGAGGCCAGGAAAGTCAGGCGTGTGGCCGGCATCGTGGTCGTAGTAGCCGGTGCCCATCACCAGCATCCGGCAGCGGAAGTGGTGGCGCGTGCCGTTGTGCTCGCCCATGGCCAGCAGCGTCCAGCGCTGCTGCGCCGACGACCAGGCCGCCTCGACGATCTTCATCCCGTGGCGCAGATGGGTGTCCAGTCCGTGCGCACGCGCCGTGTCGTTCAAGTATTGGCGGATGGTTGCGCCGTCGGCCAACACTTTGATCTCGTCCCAGGGCCGCTGGGCATAGCCGTAGGTGTGCATGTCCGAGTCTGAGCGCACACCCGGGTAGCGGAATAGATCCCAGGTGCCGCCGACGGCGTGGCGGCGTTCCAGAATGACAAATTGCTTGTCAGGACAGCGCGCCTTCAGTGCACTGCCCATGCCGACTCCGAACACACCGGCACCCACGATGAGCACGTCGAGGTCTTCGGCTTGCATGGCGGGGACTCCACCGAGTTGGCAACGCGGTCCGGCGCGTGCTTCGCCGTCAGTCTCGCATGGTGCCGAGAAGGGGTCAATGCAGGTCTGTCTTGAAGGTTGGGGGGGCGTCGCCAACGAGTGTCAGTTTCCGGCTGCATCAAGTTGGATGACAGGTAGCAGGTCGCGAGTTGGGAGTACCGGCCGGCGAGTTGCGACCCATACCAGCCCGTCGATGCGCTCGGAAGCTTCCCGACGACCCGCCCCGATCCTTCACGTTCGGCATCTAAGAAGCTCGTTCGTGGCCTGCGGCGGTCGGCCAGAGGAGCAGTCGCAGGCGGCAGGCGGCAGGCGGCTCTGGGATGAGCTACCGATCATCGCCACCATTCTTGAGCGATCGGTGATCGAGAGGATCCTCAAGTACCTGGGCTTGGACCCGCCCCCCCAAGGCCGC
>JAABQQ010000101.1 GCA_011391405.1 Gammaproteobacteria bacterium | reverse complement strand
TAGCGGCGTGCAATTTCGTCGAGCTGCAGCCACTGCGTCGGCGTGCAGACGCCGCCCGGCAGGCGGGTGCGGATCATGAAGCTGTAGGCGGGCTCGAGCTTCTGGCGCCGACGCTCGTCGCGGATGTCGCGATCGTCCTGCTGGTAGCTGCCGTGGAACTTGATCAGGACGGTGTCGTCCTCGCGGATCGCGCCGGTCAGCGGATCCTGCAGGCTCTCGGCCAGCGTGCCGCGCAGGTTGCGGCTGTTGCGCTTGATGCGCTCGACGGGTGATTGCTCGGTCATGGCTCTTCTGCTCAGTACACGTCGCGCAGGTAGCGGCGGTCATCCGCCAGCCGGCGCACGTAGTCGCCCGCGTCGTCGCGGCTCCTGCCGCCATGCTCCGTGACGATGTCGATGAGTGCCGCATTCACGTCGGGCGCCATCTGCTCGGCGTCGCCGCAGACGTAGAGGTACGCGCCGCTCTCGAGCCACGCATACAGGTCCTTGCCGACGCGACGCAGGCGGTCCTGGACGTACTCGCGGGCGATGCTGCGGTCGCGCGAAAACGCGAGATCGCAGCGGCTCAGCACGCCCCGTTTCACCGCGTCCTGCCACTCGGTCTGGTACAGGAACTCGCTCTGGAAGTGACGCGCACCGAAGAAGAGCCAGTTGCGGCCCGTCGCGCCCTGCGCCTCGCGGTGCTGCACGAAACCGCGGAACGGGGCGACACCCGTGCCGGGCCCGATCATGATCACGTCGCGTGACGTATCGGCCGGAAGGTGGAAGCGCTCGTTCCGTTCGACGAAGATCCGCGCCTTCGCCTGGTCGCCCTGCAGGCTGGCGAGAAACGCCGAGGCCGCGCCCACACGGCGTTGGCGGTCCAACTCATAGTCCACCAGCGCGACGGTGAGGTGCGCTTCCTCGCCGACCGCTTCCTGGCTGGAAGCGATGGAATACAGCCGCGGCGTCAGCGGGCGCAGCGCCTGCACGAACGACCTGGCGTCCCACACGCCGGGGTGGCGCTGCAGCACGTCGACGACCTGCAGGTCCTGCAGCGTGCGGCGCAGATCGGCCTCGTGGCCAGGTTGCAGCACATTGGCCAGCCGCGCATCTTTCGAACGCTCGGCCTGCTGCGCGAGAAACGGCCGCGTCAGGCGCGTGAGTTCGCGGCCCGTCGTGAGCCATGCACGCAGCGGTCTGGCGGCGCCGTCGATTTCGACCGGCTGCTCGCCATCGAGGTGCAGCGCCTGCAGCACTTCACTGACGACTGCCGGCGGGTTCTCGTGCCAGACGCCGAGCGCATCGCCCGGTGCATACGTCAGGCCGGAGCCCGCGAGGCTTATTTCAAGGTGACGGACTGCCTTGGTCGCACCGCGCCCGGTGAGCGAGTGGTTCGCGATCACTTCGGCCGCGAACGGCTGCTCGCGCGAGAACTGCGGTTCGTCGGGAGCCGTACGCAGACGCGTCACGGTTGCAGACTGCGCACTGCTGCCAAGCGTGTCACGGGCGCCGGTGACGACGCGATCGAGCCACGCATTGGCCAGGGTGTCGTAATCGACGTCGCAGTCGACGCGGTCGACGAGTCGCTTCGCCCCGAGTTCGCCAAGCCGCTCGTCGACTTGCCTGCCCGTCTCGCAGAACTTCGGATAGCTCGAATCGCCGAGTGCGAGCACCGAGAAACTCAGTTGCTCGAGTTTCGGTGCACGGCGCGACCGCAGGAATTCGATCAGGCCACGCGCGTCGTCCGGTGGATCGCCGTCGCCCTGCGTGCTGACGACCATCACCAGCGCGCGCTCCCTGGCCAGGTCCTTGACCGGATAGTGACCTGCGGCATAGACGCGCGCGGCGAGACCCGCCGTTTCGGCAGCGCGCCCGAGTCGTTCGGCGATGCGCTTGCTGTTACCCGTCTGGGACCCGTACACGATGGTCAGCCGCGAGGTCGGTTCGGCGCGGGCAGCGGGACCCGCCGGCAACGACATGCCAAGGCGTCCGCTGGCACGCTCATGCGCCACGCCCGCGGCAAAGCCCGAGAGCCACTGCAGGGTGGACGGCTCGAGACCTTCGACGACACGCAGCAGCAGGTCGGTCCGCTCGGGGTCGAGCGGGCCGAGGGGCAGCGTCGTCACGATGTTGGCGCTCATGGCATTCCTCGCCCGCGAACCTGTTGCGGGGAGGTGAATGCTAGGAAGCGACCCCCGGCCGGCGGAAAGGCCTGGTGGTTATGGACTCAGAACGGGTCTCAGGCGGGGAAGAACTCGATCGGCTTGGTGGTCGTCATCGTGGCCACGTCGCGGTCGTCGAACCGGAACATCTTCACGCGGGCGACCAGTTTGCGCTCGAGTTCCGGATCGCCCAATTCACTGGAAATCACGCGGCATTCGGTCACTTCACCCGTCGGCGCGATGGTGACCTCGAGCACCACCTTGCCCTGCAGGGCCGGATTTTCACGTAGCGCCCGGCTGTACAGCGAGTAAATGGCCGATTTGTTCTTGTCAAAGACCAATTCGATCTCTTCACGCGTGCGGGCTGCTTTAGCGCTCTTGCCGGACCGCTGGGCCTCGGGTGCTGCACCGGCTTCGGTGGTCGCTGACGAAACCTTCGCCGTGGCGTGACCCTTCAGGCCGGTCGAACCGCCGCCGAATCCTTTGCTGACCTCGCCCACCGCGATGCCACCGCTGCCCGTCCCCGTCTTGGAGGTGAGAATCGAGCGGTCGACGCGGGTGCGCTCTCCGGCCCCGGCATTCAAGGACCTGGCGTCGACGTTCGTCTTGACGTCGAGGTCACGCAGTTCCGCCAGCTGATCCGACATCGCAAGCAGTCCCGAGGCTGCCGCCTTCTTGCGCGGATCGGGTTTCGGCTCGGACTGCGCGACGGGCACAGGCACCGGGCGTTCGACACGCGCCTCGACCCTGGGCACCTCGACCGGCTGGGGCTGCTCCACCTCGACCGGCTTGGGCTTAGGCTTCGGTTGCTGGAGGATGAATTCGACGATGCGTTCGGGCATTACCGGCGCCATCGCGGGTGTGCGCGGCTTGTCCGGCAATAGGGGGATGACGATGCCGAAGCCGATGAACAGCCCGAGCACCGCACCCAGCACGCGTCGAACACGACGTTGTTCGTCGTCCGACGGCGTCCAGGGCAGGTCGTAAACGCGGTAGTAGGTGGCGCTCATCGTGCCGACTCCGTCAGGCCCCTGCCTGCGCAGCGAGCGCCTGCTCGCGCTCGACGACCGCCAGGGACACCTTGGTGTAGTCGGCGGCCGAGCAGCTTGCGACGATCTTGCGCAGCACGGCGTATGGCAGCGACTTCTCGGCCATGACGGTCACCTCGCGCTGCGCGTCCGTACCGGGCAGAAGCCCGGCCGACTCCCGGCCAAGTGCCGCTCGCAGTGGTTCGACCACCGGCTCCGCTGTTCTACCCACGTCGGCCACCGAAACGACCGCCTCGCCGTT
>JAABQQ010000100.1 GCA_011391405.1 Gammaproteobacteria bacterium | reverse complement strand
TGCTGGCCAATATCCTGGCCGGCCCCCTGGTCGACCTGGCACCCGTTCTGGCCGGGAGGACCCGCGTCGGCGGTCGAATCGCCCTCAGCGGACTGCTGGTCGGGCAGGCAGATGCCGTGACAGCTGCTTACCGACCGTGGTTTGATGTCGGCCTGACCGGGGAACGCGATGGATGGGGGCTGCTGACGGGTTGCCGGCGCGCACGAGACGCCGTCCGGAAATAGAAACACGACCGATGTATTCCCAGTGTCCTGAATGCCTTACGCGCTTTCGCGTGCCGGCGGCCGCGTTGCGAGCCGCTCACGGCACTGTCCGTTGCGGCCGCTGCGGCAGCGCGTTCGACGCCTTGCCGCGACTCAGCGACACGTTGCAGGCTGACGGCCCGACCTCGGTGCTGGATGAGCCTGTGCCACCGGGCGCGACGAGCGCGGGGGGCCTGGAAGGCGCAACGGCTATCGGCTTGCTGTCCGCTGACGAAGGCGGCGGCCCGGAGTTCCATTTCTCGGCCGACGATATCGAACAAGTCTTTGTCGACGTGCGCGACTGGCAGAGCCGGTTCGGCGCGTCCTCGTCCCCTGGTGATCGCGCCGGACTCATGGGTGACACCAGTTCTGCTGAACTCGTGGGGTTCCTGAAGGCAGGCGAGACGGGCGAAGAAGACGAACCCGAGCACGACGCGAACGATCCGCCGGTCTGGGTCCACGAACCCGAATCGGTCGAGGACATCACGCTCGAGGGCGAGCGCATCCAGATCGAGCGCGGCGAAGGCTTCAACGGGCTCGAGGAGGATTTCCTCGAGCGCGAGATCGAACGAGAAATCGAAGAGCAGCACCTTGCGGAGATCACCGGCTCGCACCGCAGCTTGTCCGGGAGCGACGTCGCGGTTGTGCCCGAGATCGCAGCCGCCGATGCAATCGAGCTGGCGGACGACGACGGAGTGAACCTCACGCAAGCCGTCACTGCGGAATGGATCAACCCCGAACCCGCCGTTGTCGAGTCAGCCAAACCGATCACTCCCCTGGAGACGATGCCCGCCGCCGTAGCAGCGCCGCCAGCCATGGCACCGGCGGCGGCACGCTGGCGTCGCCCGCCCGAGCCTGAACCGGATGATTCATTCGAGATCGGCGACGACGATCGCGGGCTCGTGGACGATCTGGCCGCAGCCGCCAACGACAGCAGCGCGCGCTGGGCCTGGGGCGTCGGCGCACTGGTGCTGGCACTGCTGCTCGGCGTGCAGCTCGCACATCACAACCGCCTGCAACTCGCGCGCGGCGCAACGGTAGGTCCCGCGTTGCGCGAGGTCTATTCGAGTCTCGGCATGCCGTTGCCGCCGAACTGGAACCTCGCTGCATTCGAGCTGCGCCAGTGGGGCGCCAACGAATCCGCACCCTCCTCCGCCGGCGCGATGACAGTGCGTGCGAGCCTGAAGAACGGTGCAGCCTTCGCACAGCCGATGCCGCTGCTGCGGCTCGAACTCGAAGATCGCTTCGGTGGCACCGTCGCGCGGCGCGATTTCCAGCCCGCCGAATACCTGAAAGTCCCCGCGCAGGCGACGCGACTGCTGCCCGCAGGCGCGTCGACCGAGGCGGAACTCGAGCTCGTTGGCACCACGTCGGAAGCCGTCGGCTACCGGCTCGACGTCTGTCTGCGCGATGAAAACGGCGTGGTCCGGTGCGCTGAGCCGCTCGTTGCAGCGCCGCCCTCGAGCCAGGCGCCACTGTGAGTGCGCCGACCGCAGCCGGGCGCGGGCCGTGGCTCGCGCCGCCCCCCATCGTCATCGGACCTTACCGGCTCCAGGGCCACGCGCTGCTGGCGCCCATGGCAGGCGTGACGGATCTGCCCTTCCGTAGGCTCTGTCGCCGGTTGGGCGCAGCGCTTGCCGCCGGTGAAATGATCGCGGCCGATCCGCGCCTCTGGGACACCGAAGAGTCGCGACGGCGCAGGGATCACACCGACGAGCCTGAACCGCGAGTCGTGCAGATCGCGGGTGGCGACCCCTCCTCCATGGCGGAGGCCGCGCGTCGCAATGCCGATGCCGGGGCGCAGGTCATCGACGTCAACATGGGTTGTCCGGCAAAAAAAGTGTGTGCCAGGGATGCCGGTTCGGCGTTGCTGCGCGACGAACGCCACGTGGCCGCCATCCTCAGCGCCACCGTCGCGGCCGTCGACGTGCCGGTAACGCTCAAGATCCGCACCGGATGGGCGCCCGATCAACGCAATGCGGTCAACATCGCGCGTATTGCCGAGCAGGCGGGCATCCAGGCACTCGCCGTGCATGGCCGCACCCGTGCCTGCCGCTTCAATGGCGAGGCCGAGTACGCGACCATTGCTGCGGTGAAACAAGCCGTCGGCATTCCGGTGTTCGCCAACGGCGACATCGACTCGCCCGCCAAGGCGATCGAAGTGCTGCGGGCAACCGGCGCCGACGGGATCATGATCGGGCGCGCGGCGCAAGGCCGGCCGTGGATTTTCAGCGAGATCGACGCCTTGCTGCAGGGACGGATCCAGCCGCCTCCTGCCATCCCGGAAGTGCGTGATATCATGCTCACGCACCTGCGCGATTTGTACGAATTTTACGGCCCCGAGCCCGGCGTCAGGATCGCGCGCAAGCACATCGGATGGTATTGCTCAGGACGCCCGCAGGCGCAGGCGTTCCGTCAGTCCGTCATGCAGGCGGTGTCGGTCGAGACACAGCTCGCGCAGGTGCGTGATTACTTCGACGCGCTGGAAGACTCCGCGGCCGCCGTGGCGGCCTGACGATTCTTCCGCGCTCCGCGGCACGACGAACAGAACGAGAGGAAGCCCCGCAATGGCGGCGCGCAGCAAACAAGCAAACACCCGACGCGAAGCGAAACCGACCAGCCACGCGACCAACGGCCACAGCGTGCCGCTGCGTTCGCTCACCGAGCAGGCACTCGGCAGTTACTTCGCAAGCCTCAATGGCCACGCCCCCGGTCACCTGTACGACCTGGTGATGCGCGAAGTGGAAGAGCCGCTTTTCCGCGCGGTCCTCGATTTTTCGGCCGGCAACCAGAGCCGCGCTGCCGACATCCTCGGCATCAACCGCGGCACGCTGCGCAAGAAACTGCGCGTCTACGGCATCGCAGGCTGACCCCCGTGAACCCGCCCGTCCAGCGCGCACTGATCAGCGTTTCCAACAAGGAAGGCCTGGTCGAATTCGCACGGGAGCTGGCGCGCCGCGGCGTACAGATCATTTCAACCGGCGGCACGGCCAGGCTGCTGCGCGGCGAAGGCATCGAGGCGATCGACGTGTCCGCGGTGACCGGCTTCCCGGAGATCATGGACGGCCGGGTCAAGACTCTGCACCCGAAGATCCACGGCGGCCTGCTCGGCCGCCGCGGAGTCGACGACGCGGTGATGCGCGAGCACGGCATCGAGGCGATCGACCTCGTCGTCGTCAACCTGTACCCGTTCGCCGCGACGAT
>JAABQQ010000099.1 GCA_011391405.1 Gammaproteobacteria bacterium | reverse complement strand
TGGCAGGATGCAGAGCCTCACCTTGCTGGTTGGCAGCACGACGTTGCATATCGACTCGTCCGCTCGGTTCCGATTCTGGCGCCGGCCGGTCGCCGTATCGCGGTGGCTTACATGACGTCGGTACGCCGAATTCTGCGGCGCGACTCCAGCGCCGAGTTGCAGGCAACTTTGCCGGCGACGCTGCATCCCGTGCTGCGTCGCGTTTACGGTGCGCGACCGATCACCGGGCCCGATGAGCTTGCGCTGCGGCTCGACCAGTTGCTGCCGGTCAGCACGCTCGACGGCGCGGAGAGCGCGGCCGACTTGCTGGCCTCGGCTCTGCGCACGCGCAGGCGGGTACTGGTCGTTGGCGATTTTGACGCGGACGGCGCGACGAGCACCGCGCTGATGATGCGGCAATTCACGGCGCTCGGCTTCGAGCAACCGGATTTCCTGGTGCCCGATCGGTTCCGGTTCGGTTACGGCCTTACGCCGGAAATCGTGCGGGTCGCGACCGAGCGCAAACCCGGTCTCATCGTGACCGTGGACAACGGCATCTCGTCGCTCGACGGGGTCGAGGAGGCGCGACGTCACGGCATCGACGTGCTCGTGACCGATCATCACCTGCCGGGGCGCGAGCTGCCGGCCGCTGCCTGCATCGTGAACCCCAACACTCCCGGCAACCGCTTCGCCTCGAAGTCGCTGGCTGGCGTGGGCGTGGCCTTCTACGTGATGGCCGCACTGACCCATGAACTGCGCAAGCGCGATGCGCTGCCGGTGGGTGTCGACACGAATCCGGCACGCCTGCTCGACCTCGTCGCGCTCGGCACGGTGGCCGACGTCGTGACACTTGACCTCAACAATCGCGTGCTCGTCGCGCAGGGGTTGCAGCGCATCCGTCGCGGTCGCTGCGTCGCGGGACTGCGGGAATTGCTCGAGGCGTCGGGCCGGACGCTTGTCGGCGTGACCGGGCAGGACCTCGGTTTCCAGGCGGGTCCGCGGCTCAACGCAGCCGGTCGCCTCGACGACATGACGCGTGGCATTCGCTGCCTGCTCGCCGACGATCCGACGCAAGCGCGGTCCCTGGCGCTGGACCTGGCTCGGCTCAACACCGACCGCAAGGAACTCGAGGCGAAGATGCAGCTCGAGGCCTTGTCGCTGATCGACGCGCGCATCGCGTTGCTCGAGGGTCACGTACCGGCCGGAGTCTGTGTTTACGACGAGGGTTGGCACCAGGGCGTGATCGGGCTCGTCGCCTCGCGCGTGAAGGAGCGTCTGCATCGGCCAGTGATCGCCTTCGCGCGGTCGGAGGCAGGCTGGATCAAGGGCTCGGCGCGATCGGTGCCCGGGGTTCACGTGCGCGACGTACTCGATGCGATCGCCACGCGCACGCCCGGACTCGTCGACAAATTCGGTGGCCACGCGATGGCGGCCGGGCTCACGCTGCGTGAAGCGAGCCTGCCTTTCTTTGAAACCGAGTTCGCGCACGAAGTCGAACGCTGGATCGACGAAGATACGCTCGCCGGGCACCTGCACACCGACGGCGAACTGCTGGCCGGCGAGTTCAACGTCGCAACCGCTGAGGCGCTGCGTGAAGGCGGGCCCTGGGGCTCGGGATTCCCGGAACCGATGTTCGATGGGGTCTTCGGCGTAGCCGACACGCGGGTGGTTGGCAACCGCCATCTCAAACTGAAGCTGCGGGCGGCTTCCGGCGAAGTTGTCGATGCGATTGCCTTCAGGTACCTCGACGGCGCCGATGCGCCGGAAATCCGGGCGAATGACCGCGTGCTGGCGGCGTACCGCACGGGCGTCGACGAATACACGGGTACGCGCAGATTGCAGCTCGTGACGGAGTGGGTCGGGAAGCTCTAGCAGCTAGTCGCGGGCCGGAAATGCTAGAATTATCCGTTCTACCCGTTGCTTTCTCCCGTGACTTTTTTCGTATGGAAATCAACCCGATACGCCGCCAGATCGAAGAACTCAAGCAGCGCACCGATGCGCTCAGGGGGTACCTTTGACTATGCAGGCAAGGCTGAGCGGCTGACGGAAGTCCTGCGGGAGCTCGAAGACCCGGCCGTCTGGCAGAACCCGGAGCGCGCACAGGAACTCGGCCGCGAGCGGGGCAAGCTCGACGGGGTGGTTGCCACGCTCGACAAGATGACAGGTAGTCTCGACGAGGCGGCCGAATTGCTCGACATGGCCGAAGCCGACGCCGATGAGGGGATGGTCCACTCCGTCGAACAGGACCTCGGTGGCATCGACGCGCAGCTCGCGAAGCTCGAGTTCAAGCGCATGTTCCCGGGCGAGATGGACTCGCACAACGCGTTCCTCGACATCCAGGCGGGCGCGGGCGGCACCGAGGCCCAGGACTGGGCCAACATGCTGATGCGCATGTACCTGCGCTGGGGCGACAAGAACGGATTCAAGACCGAGGTGGTCGACGCCAACGGTGGTGAAGTCGCCGGCATCAAGAGCGCAACGATCAAGTTCGAGGGCGAGTATGCCTACGGCTGGCTGCGCACCGAAACGGGCGTGCATCGCCTGGTGCGCAAGAGCCCGTTCGATTCCAACGCGCGGCGCCACACGTCGTTCGCGTCGGTATTCATCTCACCCGAGGTCGACGACGACATCGCCATCGACATCAATCCAGCCGACCTCGAGACCGACGTCTACCGTTCGAGCGGCGCGGGCGGCCAGCACGTGAACAAGACCGAATCGGCGGTGCGCATCCGGCACATGCCGTCGGGCATCGTGGTGGCGTGCCAGAGCGAGCGCAGCCAGCACAAGAACCGGTCGACGGCGATGAAGATGTTGAAGGCCAAGTTGTACGAACTCGAGGTCAACAAGCGTAACGCCGCGGCGAAGGTGCTCGAGGACTCGAAGTCGGACGTGAGCTGGGGCAACCAGATCCGTTCGTACGTGCTGGACCAGTCGCGCATCAAGGACCTCCGCACCGGCGTCGAAATCGGCAACACCACTGCGGTCCTCGACGGAGACCTGAATCCGTTCCTCGAAGAAAGCTTGAAGCAAGGGCTGTAGGAAGGGGTAAGGGGATAGGGGTTAGGGGTTAGTCGGAAACGCGCATCCGCGCGAAGCTGGTTCCAGGCGCCGCAGGCGCTTTCGACTAACCCCTAACCCCTGTCCCCTAACCCCTCGCATGTGAGGGCACGAATGTCTGACGAAAATCGCACGTCTCCGAAGGTCACCGACGGTGACGAAAACCATCTGATCGCCGAGCGCAAGGCGAAGCTCGCGCGCCTGCGCGAAAAGGGCCCGGCGTTTCCGAACGATTTCCGGCGCGATGCCTCGGCCGACGAGCTGCACACGGGTTATGGCGACCGCACGACCGAATGGTTCGACGCGCACCCGACGCGCGTGACGGTGGCCGGCCGCATGATGGCGAAGCGCATCATGGGCAAGGCCTCTTTCGCCAGGATTGCCGATCGCAGCGGTTCGATCCAGTTGTTCCTGCAGCAGACCGCGCTCGGCGAAACCTACGACGAGTTCAAGGGCTGGGACGTCGGCGACATCGTCGGCGCCGAAGGCACGCTGTTCAAGACGCGCACTGGTGAGCTGTCGGTCAAGGTCGAGAGGCTGCGCCTGCTGGTGAAGTCGCTGCGCCCGCTACCGGACAAGTGGCACGGGCTGGCGGACGTGGAGCAGCGCTATCGGCAGCGTTACGTCGACCTGATCGTCAGCGACGAGAGCCGCGAGGTGTTCCGCACGCGCACGAGCATCGTGCAGTACCTGCGCCGCTTCCTCGACGCGCTCGACTACATGGAAGTCGAAACGCCGATGCTGCAGGTGATTCCGGGCGGTGCGGTTGCGAAGCCGTTCATCACCCACCACAACGCGCTCGACGTCGACATGTACCTGCGCATTGCGCCCGAGCTGTACCTGAAGCGACTCGTCGTCGGCGGGTTCGAACGCGTGTACGAGATCAACCGCAACTTCCGCAACGAAGGGCTGTCGACGCGGCACAATCCTGAGTTCACGATGCTGGAGCTGTACCAGGCCTACGCCGACTACCGCGACTTGATGGACATGGTGGAGCGGATGTTCCAGGGCATCGCGGACATGGTCTGCGGCACCCGCAAGGTGGAGTACCAGGGCGAGACGTTCGATTTCGGCTCGGCCTTCCGCCGGGTGACGATTGAGGACCTCGTCGTGCATTTCACCCCGGGCATCGACCGTGTGCGTCTGCGCGACGTTGAGTACCTTCGTGGTGAATGTGCGAAGCTGCACATTCCGGTCAAGCCGGAAGACGGCGCTGGCAAGCTGCAGATCGAAATTTTCGAGAAGACGGCGGAACACCGGCTGCTGCAGCCGACGTTCGTTTACGCGTACCCGGCCGAAGTTTCGCCGCTCGCTCGCCGCAACGATTCCGATCCGTTCCTTACGGACCGTTTCGAATTCTTCGTCGGCGGCCGCGAGATCGCCAACGGGTTCTCTGAGCTCAACGACGCGGAAGATCAGGCCGCGCGTTTCCGCGAACAGGTGGCACGCAAAAGTGGCGGCGACGAGGAGGCGATGTTCTACGACGCCGACTACGTGCGTGCGCTTGAGTACGGCATGCCGCCGACGGCCGGGCTCGGCATCGGCGTCGATCGCATGGTGATGTTGTTCACGAACTCGCCGTCGATCCGGGACGTGCTGCTGTTCCCGCACATGAAGCCGGAGTGAGGAAGGGGGGGGAAGGGGAGGAAGGGCAGGAAGGCCCGGAAGGCCCGGAAGGTTAGGAATCTTCCTCCACTTCCTGACCTTCCTGACCTTCCTGACCTTCCTGACCTTCCTGACCTTCCGGGCCTTCCTGCCCTTCCTGCCCTACAAGCTGTACGGCAACGCACGCGGTACGGCGCTGCGTCCATCCTCCAGCTGGAGCGTCTTTCCTGCCGCATCCAGGTTCGTCACCGCCAACAGCTCGATGCCGTCACCGCTCTCCGCGCTCATCAGCACTTCCGCCGCCTTGACGCCGTCGAGCAGCAGCTTCGAGAGCGTAGCAGGGGCCGCGCCACTCGCCGCAAGGTGAAAACGCATCGTGCGTCGCTTCACGCGACCGAGATGATGCGTGCGTGCGACGATCTCCTGTCCGGCGTAGCAGCCTTTGGTGAAGCTGACGCCGTCGATCAGGTCGAGGTTCAGCATCTGCGGGATGAACTGCTCCGACGTGGCCGCGAACACGTGCGGCAGTCCTGCAGCAACGTCGGCCGCGAGCCACTCGGCTTGTCCCCGCAGGCTGGGCTGACTCAGCGAGAATCCGCTGATCGAGCGCCACGCGGCCGGCGGCGCCGCGACGACTTCGCGACCGGGCGCATACTGAAATGACACGACTTCGGTCGAACCTGCGAGCGGCACCGGTGACATCGTGAGCGCGGTTTCGTCGAACATCCGATGTACCCGGACCGCGGCGGCCGCGTCGCCCGTGAGGATCGCGCCGACGTTCAGGTCGGCGGCCTGCAGAATCTCGACCTTGGAGCGCAGGACGAACTTGCGCAGGTGCGTGGCCACCTTGCCCAGCAGGTCCGCAGGCAAAAGCGCGTAAATCGCGTCGTCGGTCTGGCGGAAGCGCACGAGTGCAATGACGCGTCCCTGGTTGGTGCAGCAGGCCGCCAGCTGGGTCCGGCCGTCTGCCAGCAGGCCCACGTCGTTAGTGAACTGGCCCTGCAAAAACGTCCTGGCATCGGCCCCGCCAACGCGCAGGACGCCGAAATTCGGCAGCAGTATCGTGCGAAGGGCCTGTGTGGGATCTTCATTCATCGTTCAACCCGGGATCGATTTCAGCCTGTACGGCTGGACCATAGCCCAAGCGCTCGGTGGAGAACATAGGCAACATCTGGCAAGATCGCGGGTTGAAATGAACCCTTCGCACGACGAGCAGACCGCCCACCCGATCGACCCCTCGGCCGTGCCTTTGGCTCCTGTGCCTGAGGTCCGGCCGCAACCCCAGGCATGTCCGCTGCCGCCGGTACTTCCGCGCGAAATTGGAGGCCGGGACGGGCCCGAACCCACGCGGTTCGGGGACTGGGAGAAAGCGGGGCGCTGCATCGACTTCTAGCGTACCGGATTCCCGAGGAGAGGTAGCGTCATGGCGCAGCCCGAGCGGCCGCTGTCCCCGTTCATGCAGTACCGTTGGCAATACACCAACACCCTGTCGATCCTGCACCGGATCACGGGCATCCTGCTGAGTCTTTGCTTTTTCGTGCTTGTCTACTGGCTGGTCGCTGCGGCCTCCGGACCCGAACGCTACACTGCCGCACTCGCCACGATCGGTTCGCCGCTCGTCAGGCTGCTGCTCATCGGCGGTTTGTTCTCGTTCTGCTACCACTTGCTGAACGGCATCCGTCACCTTTTCTGGGATGCCGGCTACGGTTTCGAGCTTCCCATCGCGCGCAAGTCAGGCTGGGCGGCAGCGATCGGCGCGGTCGTGCTGACGGCGGTGCTGTGGATCGTGCTCGGCGCGTCGCTCGGAGGTGCTGCATGAGCCTGCGCAGCCCGCTCGGTCGTGTGCTCGGCCTCGGTTCCGCCAAGGGCGGTGCCGGTCACTGGTATTCGCAGCGCGTCACGGCCGTGGCGCTCGTCATTCTCGGTTGCTGGTTCATCGCGTCGCTCGCGCTGCTGGGCGCAGGCGCCCCGCACGCAGCGGTGGTGGCATGGCTGCGCTCGCCATTCTCGGCGGTGATGGCGCTGCTGCTCGTCGCAGTCACCGCGTATCACGCGCAGCTGGGCCTGCAGGTCGTGTTCGAGGATTACATCAGCGACAAGGGCACGCGCATGGTCGTGCTGGTCGCGCTCAAGTTCGCGCTCGTCGTGGCCGCCCTGATCGGCGTCCTCGCCGTGTTGCGCATCGCGTTCGGAGCCCAGGCATGACCACTGCGGATTACGCGTTCACCGATCATACCTACGACGTCGTCGTCGTCGGCGCTGGCGGCGCCGGACTTCGTGCCACCTTCGGCCTCGCCGAGCAGGGCCTTAACACGGCGTGCATCAGCAAGGTGTTCCCGACGCGCAGCCACACGGTCGCCGCGCAGGGCGGCATCAGCGCTGCACTGGGCAACATGGGCGAGGACGACTGGCGCTTCCACTTCTACGACACCATCAAGGGCTCGGACTGGCTGGGCGACCAGGACGCGATCGAGTTCATGTGCAAGGAAGCGCCGGCGGCGATCCTCGAACTCGAACACTACGGCCTGCCGTTCTCGCGCACCGAGGATGGCAAGATCTACCAGCGCCCGTTCGGCGGCATGACGACGCATTACGGCGAGGGCATTGCGCAGCGTACCTGCGCCGCGGCGGACCGCACCGGTCACGCGATGCTGCACACGCTGTACCAGCAGTCGCTTAAGCACCAGGCACGCTTCTTCATCGAATATTTCGCCCTCGACCTGATCATGGAAGACGGCGCGTGCCGCGGCGTCGTGGCACTCGACATGTCGACGGGCCAGTTGCATCGTTTCCGCGCGCACACCGTGATCCTTGCCACAGGCGGCTACGGTCGCGCGTACTTTTCGTGCACCTCGGCGCACACCTGCACGGGTGACGGCGGTGGCATGGCGCTGCGCGCCGGCCTGCCGCTGCAGGACATGGAGTTCGTGCAGTTCCATCCGACCGGCATCTACGGCGCAGGCTGTCTGATTACCGAAGGATCGCGCGGCGAAGGCGGTTACCTCACCAATTCCGCGGGCGAGCGCTTCATGGAGCGCTACGCGCCGAACGCGAAGGACCTCGCTTCGCGCGACGTCGTGAGCCGCTCGATGACGATCGAGATTCGCGAGGGCAGGGGCGTGGGTCCGCAAAAGGACCACATCCACCTGCACCTCGAGCACCTCGGCGCCGCCGTGATCCACGAGCGCCTGCCGGGCATCGCCGAGACCGCGCGCATTTTTTCGGGCGTCGACGTGACGCGCGAACCGATCCCGGTGCTGCCGACCGTGCATTACAACATGGGCGGAATTCCCAGCAACGTGCACGGCGAAGTGGTCACGCTGCGCAACGGCAATCCGGACTCGGTCGTCCCGGGCCTCATGGCGGTGGGCGAAGCCGCTTGCGTGTCGGTGCACGGTGCGAATCGCCTCGGCTCCAATTCGCTGCTCGACCTGGTCGTGTTCGGCCGTGCGGCTGCCCACCACTGCGGCAAGACGGTCAAGCCCGGCACGTCGCACAAGCTGCTGCCGAAGGACGCGGGCGACCTGGCCATCAGCCGGCTCGATAAGTTCCGCAACGCGAAGGGTTCGCGGCGCACCTCGGAGATTCGTCTCGACATGCAGCGTGTGATGCAGAACCACGCGGCGGTCTTCCGTACCGGCGAGTCGCTCGACGAAGGGGTGCAGAAGCTCGACGCGGTTTACGCCACGTTCGCCGACGTGCAGGTGGCTGATCGCTCGCTGATCTGGAACACCGACCTGATCGAGACGCTCGAACTCGACAACCTGCTCGCGCAGGCACTGGTGACGATGTCGTCGGCGGCCAACCGCAAGGAAAGCCGTGGCGCCCATGCCCGTGAAGACTTCAAGGACCGCAACGACGTGACCTGGCTCAAGCACACGCTGGCCTGGGCCGATGCCTCGGGCAAGGTCTGCATCGACTACCGTCCCGTGCACCTGCACACGCTCACGAGCGACGTCGAAGCCATCCCGCCGAAGGCCCGCACCTATTGAACGATTAGTGAGTAGTGATTAGCGAGAACCACGCCGCGTTCCGACTAACCCCTATCCCCTAACCCCTAGCCCCTGCGAAGCACTCCATGTCCCAATTCAGACTTCCCGAAAATTCCCGGGTCCAGCCCGGCAAGAGTCACGCGGCCCCGGCGGGTGCGAAGAACCTCAAGACATTCCGCATTTATCGGTTCGACCCTGACTCGAACCAGAAACCGCGCGTCGACACCTACGAAGTCGACATGGACAGCTGTGGCCCGATGGTTCTCGACGCGCTGATCAAGATCAAGAACGAAGTCGATTCGACGCTGACGTTCCGCCGCTCATGCCGCGAAGGCATCTGCGGTTCGTGCGCGATGAACATCGACGGCGTGAACACGCTGGCATGCACCAAGGCTATCGGCGAGATCAAGGGTGACGCGAAGATCTACCCGTTGCCGCACCTGCCGGTGATCAAGGACCTCGTGCCCGACCTCACCAACTTCTACGCGCAGTACGCCTCGGTGAAGCCGTGGCTGCAGACGCGTACGCCGGCGCCGCCCGACCGCGAGCGCCTGCAGTCCAAGGAAGACCAGGAGAAGATCGACCGTCCGTCGGCCTGCATCCTGTGCGCCTGCTGCTCGACGAGCTGCCCGTCGTACTGGTGGAACAGCGACCGCTTCCTCGGTCCGGCGGCGCTGCTCGCTGCGTACCGCTGGATCATCGACACGCGCGACGAGGCCACGGGCGAGCGCCTCGACGAGCTCGAGGACCCGTTCCGCCTCTACCGCTGCCACACGATCATGAACTGCGCGGAAGCCTGCCCGAAGGACCTCAATCCGTCGAAGGCCATCGCGGAGATCAAGAAGATGATCGTCGAGCGGCAGCACTGATGTGCTGTCCAGCCGCTCCCGCCGATTTCAACATGGCACGGCTGCGCTGGCGCTGCCGGCGTGGCATGCGGGAGCTCGACGTTATGCTCACCCGTTACCTCGACCGGGTCTGGGCGACGGCGTCACCCACCGAACGCGACGCGTTCACGCAATTGGTCGACCTGCAGGACCCCGACCTCTTCGGGTATCTTGTGGGTCGAGCCACCCCGGCCGAGGAATCCCAGCGTGCGATCATCGCCTGCATCCGTCGACTCGAGCCTTGAGCTGCCTCCGGTGACTGCAGCCGGCCGGGCCGCGGGCGCGATGGTGGCGCTGGCAACGGCGTTCGTGGCTTGGGCCGTTGTTCGTTCGGGCGGGCCGATGACAGCCTCCCTGCTGCTGTTGCTGGCGGGCAGTTCGATCGTGGCGACCCAGGTACGGTCCTGGATGCGCTCCAGGCGCCAACCGGCTCGACGGCTCGTGGCCGGCGCAGACGGCTCCCTTTGGCTGCTCAGGGCCGGGCAGGTCCCGTGCCGAACGACGATCGGTGTCGGCACGCGATTGATAGGTCCCTCGGTTTTCCTCGATCTGCTGGTGGATTCCAACCCGGCTGGCGAACGGTTCCGCACCTGGTTGACGCCGTTCGACGTGCCATGCTCAGCCATTCGTCATTGGAGCGTCGTTCTGCCCCGCTGCGGGCGCTCGGCTGGTTCGTGACCAGGCGGCAGTTGCGCTAGCCTAGCCATGCAAGCCATGCAGAACTTTCCCCCGCCGGACGAGTCTATGAAGTCGCGAGAACCCGGGGACGACGATGCCGGCCTGCCTGCGGGCACCGGGCAAAGCGACCTCGATCTCGTGCGGCGGGCCCAGCAGAACGAACGCGGCGCGTTCGACCTGCTGGTGCTCAAGTACCAACACAAGGTCATCAAGCTGGTGGCGCGGCTGCTGCGCGATCCGACGGAAGCCGAGGATGTCGCCCAGGAAGCCTTCGTGAAGGCCTATCGGGCCCTTGGGTCGTTTCGGGGCGACAGTGCGTTCTACACCTGGCTCTATCGCATCGCGGTCAATACAGCCCGCAATTCGATCGCCTCGCGCCAGCGCCGACCCTTGGACTACGAAGCGGAACTCTCGGAAAGCGAGCAGAACAACGTGGCGGCGCGACTCAAACACGACGACACGCCCGAGGCGACGGTCCTCTCCGAAGAGATCCGCCAGACCGTCAACAGCGCGATCGAGCAATTGCCCGAAGACCTGCGCACGGCCATCGTGCTGCGCGAAATCGAAGGCCTCAGTTACGAAGAAATCGCGGTGGCAATGGATTGCCCCGTGGGTACTGTCCGGTCGCGTATCTTCCGTGCCCGTGAAGCCATCGACCGCGCTCTGAAACCCCTGCTCGACTGAAACCGAGTGCCGAGAACGAAATGACCGACCAGATTCGTGAACAGCTTTCGGCCCTGTTGGATGGCGAACTGCCTCGGGACGAAATGGGCCTGCTCATGCGGCGCCTCGACAAGGATCCCGAGTTGCGTCGTACGTTCGGGTCCTACGCCCTGATTGGCGAAACGCTGCGCGCCCCAGGTGGGCGTATCGCCTCGCCATCGTTCGCGGCGCGCGTAAGTGCCGCCATCGACGAGGCCCCGGTCCTGGTCGAGAAGACCTCGACAGCGCGCCCGGGAGCCAACGTCCAGATGCCGCAGCACGTCGCGCTCTGGAAGCGGCCGATGGTGCGTACGGCCCTTGCCGCCAGCGCGGCTGTCTCCGCAGTGCTGCTGTTCCGGCCTGACGTCACGCCCGTTGCCCAGCTCGAAGTCACGCCAGCCAATTCGTTCGCCATGTCGGCGAGCCCGACGCCGGCGCAGAGCCAGCGCCTCGCGGGTTACATGGTTGCCCACAGCCAGTTCTCGACGCCGATGGTCCGGCGCAACGTGCTCTCGAGCCTCCTCGCCGCCGATCCGGGCATCGCGCGCGTCTCCTACGAGATGGGAGAGGCTCCCTGGCAATGAGTCGATACGCGATGAGGCGAGCCGCGGTTTGCGTCGCTGCCTGCCTGCTGGCGTTTTCGGCGCACGCCGAAGATGACGCGCGGGCCTGGATCGAGCGCATGTCGGAGTCGCTCGCCACACGCAGCTACGACGGCCTGTTCACGCATTCGACCGGACGCCAGGCCGAGACGATGCGCATCGTGCACCGGGTGGACAACGGCAAGAGTCTCGAGCGCCTCGTGTCGCTGGATGGCAGTGGCCGTGAAATCGTGCGCACGCGCGAAGAGGTCCACGCTTACCTGCCGGACCGCCGTGTCGTGATCGTGGAGCCGCGCGGCGACGACGGCTCGTTGCTCAAGTCACTGCCCACCCCGGGCCCCGCACTCGATCGCAACTACCAGCTTGCCGTCGGCCCGAAAGGCAGTCGCCTGCTGGGCCGCGAGGTCCGCGTCATCGACGTACGGCCCAAGGATATCTACCGCTACGGCTACCGCCTCTGGCTCGACGAAGAGACGGCCATGCCCCTGCAGTCGGTCGTGACGAATGGCATCGGCAACCCGATCGAGGTCATTCGCTTTACGCAGCTACAGATGAAAGACAGTATTCCGGCCCACGACATCGAGCCGACGGTCGATGCCACCGGGTTCCAGTGGGTCCGCACCGACCGCAAGCTCGCCGCCATGCCGCAGCTGCCAAAAAATGGCGGGTGGCGGCCGTTGCGCCTGCCGCCGGGGTTCCGGCTCGTGACCAGCCGGCTGCAGCAGATCCCCGGTTCGCCGATGCCGGCCCAGCACCTGATCTTTTCGGACGGTATTGCAGCCATCTCCGTCTTCATCGAGCCCGGCACACAGACCGGTCCGCGTCCGCCGGAAACCTCGACCATGGGGTCCGCCAACGCCTATTCGACAAGCGTGCATGGGCACGTGGTCACCGCGATCGGCGAAGTGCCTGCGGCCACCGTGCGCGAAATCGCCAACTCGGTCGTGCCCGTCCAGGGCTCTGAAGTCCCGGCTGATTCCCCGGCCGGCTCCGCCCGCTGAGTCATGGGGCAGGTCACCGGGATCGTTACCCGGGTCGAGGCCGGCCGAGCCCGCGTCGAATGCGGCGTCTCGAATCACCCCGCCTGCGGGGCCTGTGCGGCCGGGCGCGGCTGCGGCTGGCAACGGTCGAACCAACCCCGCAGGCTCGAAATCGACGCGCAACAAGGCCAGCGAACGCTTGCGCCGGGCGACCGGCTCGAAGTGCAGATCGACGATGCCCGCCTGTTGCGGGCTGCCTGCCGGTTGTACCTGCCGCCCCTGGCCGGGTTGCTGGCCGGCCCGGCTCTGCTCCGGGTCGTGGGCTGGGAGCCGGGGGGCATCCCATTGCTGGGGGCGCTGCTCGGGCTGCTGGCCGGTGGCTTCCTGGCCTGGCGATGGACGAGGGCGGGGGTGCCGATGCGTTGGCAGTGGCTCGGTGCCGACGACACCACCTTGTCGGGCCAGCCATGACCGCGGCGGCGCTTGCGCTGTACGTCCGCGACGGCTGTCACCTCTGCGACGAGTTTCTGCTCGATTTTTCGCTCGACCACCCGGGTCTGCTGGACATCCTCGCCACGCACGACGTTGATGCCGAACCGGCACTGGCGTGGGAGTTCGGGCTGCGCGTTCCGGTGCTCACGGTCGACGGTCACGTGGCCTGCGAAGGCCGGTACGATCGTGGCAAGGTCGCGGCGGCCCTCGGGCTATAATCGCGGGTTTTGACGCGCCCGAACTGCGGGTTGCGCCGGACGACCTGGGACCCGATGAAACTGATCCGCAACTTTTCCATCATTGCGCACATCGACCACGGCAAGTCGACGCTCGCCGACCGTTTCATCCAGACCTGCGGCGGTCTGCAGGATCGCGAGATGCAGGCGCAGGTGCTCGACTCGATGGACCTCGAGCGCGAGCGCGGCATCACGATCAAGGCGCAGAGCGTCTCGCTGCGTTACAAGGCGCGCGACGGCGAGACGTACCAGCTGAACATGATCGACACGCCGGGACACGTGGACTTCTCGTACGAAGTCTCGCGCTCGCTCGCGGCGTGCGAAGGCGCGCTGCTCGTCGTCGACGCGGCGCAGGGCGTCGAGGCGCAGAGCGTCGCCAACTGCTACACGGCCCTCGAGCAGGGACTCGAAGTCGTGCCCGTGCTCAACAAGATCGACCTGCCATCCGCCGACCCCGCGAAGGTCATCAAGGAAATCGAGGAGATCATCGGGATCGAGGCCGAAGACGCCATGCGTGTCAGCGCCAAGACCGGCGAAAACGTCGACGAGCTGCTCGAGGAACTCGTGCGGCGCGTGCCGTGCCCGAAGGGCGAGCCGGACGGTCCGCTGCAGGCGCTGATCATCGACTCCTGGTACGACAGCTACGTCGGCGTCGTCTCGCTCGTGCGCGTCGTCAACGGCTCGATCCGCACGGGCCAGAAGATCCGCGTCTGGACCACGGGTCGCGCACATCAGGTGGACAAGCTCGGCCGGTTCACGCCGAAGTCGCTGGTGGCCGATGCGCTCTACACGGGCGAGGTCGGCTTCGTCATCGCAGGCATCAAGGAAATCGACGGCGCACCCGTCGGCGACACCATCACGCTCGACAATCGTCCGTGCAGCGAGCCCCTGCCGGGTTTCAAGACGATCAAGCCGCGCGTGTTCGCCGGCCTGTTCCCGGTGAGCAGCGACGACTACGAGGCCTTCCGCGACGCGCTGCAGAAGCTCAAGCTCAACGATTCCGCGCTGAACTACGAGCCCGAAGTCTCCACGGCGCTCGGCTTCGGCTTTCGCTGCGGCTTCCTCGGCCTGCTGCACATGGACATCGTGCAGGAGCGGCTCGAGCGCGAGTACGAGCTCTCGCTCGTCACCAGCGCGCCGACCGTGGTCTACGAAGTGCTGACGACCGACGGCGAGATCGTCATCGTCGACAACCCGGCCAAGCTGCCACCGGTCGACAGGATCAAGGAGCTGCGCGAGCCGATGATCGTCGCCAACATCCTGCTGCCGCCGGACTACGTCGGCCCGGTGATGAAGCTCTGCCTCGACAAGCGCGGCGTGCAGAAAAAGCTGCTGTACCTCGGTAACCAGGTTTCGATGCAATGGGAACTGCCGCTCGCCGAAGTCGTGCTCGATTTCTTCGATCGCCTCAAGAGCTGCAGCCGTGGCTACGCCTCGTTCGATTACGAATTCGACCGCTTCCAGGCGGCGCCGCTGGTGCGGCTCGACATCCTGATCAACGACGACAAGGTCGACGCGCTCTCGATCATCAGCCACCGCGATTCTGCCTATCAGCGGGGCCGCGAGCTGGTCGACAAGATGCAGGAGCTGATCCCGCGGCAGATGTTCGAGGTGGCGATCCAGGCCGCCATCGGCGCGCACGTCATCGCCCGCTCGACCGTCAAGGCGCTGCGCAAGAACGTCCTGGCGAAATGCTATGGCGGCGACCTTTCGCGCAAGCGCAAGCTGCTCGAGAAGCAGAAAGAGGGCAAGAAGCGCATGAAGAGCATCGGCCAGGTGGAAATCCCGCAGGAGGCATTCCTGGCCGTGCTGCAGGTGGGACGCAAGGAGTGATTTTCACTCCTGCTCGCACAATGTGATGCAAAGCATTGATTCCGCGAGATAATTAACCAATACTCCGCCCCGTTCCAAGAGGTGCTGCTTGGTCTTCGACTTTTCCTTTTTCCTGGTCCTTGCTGCGCTGGTCACCGGGCTGGTCTGGCTGGTCGACGCCCGCGTGTTCCGCCCGCAACGGCAGCGACGGACGGGCAGCGCCGCCGGTGGCCCGCCCGAACCCATCCTGGTCGAATACGCGCGGTCGTTCTTCCCGATCATCCTGCTCGTGCTGGTGATCCGTTCGTTCCTCTACGAACCGTTCCGCATTCCGTCCGACTCGATGATGCCGACGCTGCTCGACGGCGACTTCATCTTCGTCAACAAGTTCAAGTACGGCCTGCGCCTGCCGGTGGTCAATACCGAAATCGTGCCGCTGGGTGAGCCGGCCCGCGGTGACGTCGTGGTGTTCCGCCTGCCGTCGGATCCGGCAACCAATTACATCAAACGGCTGGTCGGCCTGCCGGGCGATCACGTGGTGGTGCGCGACAAGCGCGTCTGGATCAACGACCAGCTGCAGGACGTCACGCTCGACGGCTACTCCGAGCCGTACGGCAGCACGCCCCGGGCGCAGATCGGCATCGAACGCCTGGGTACCGTCGAGCACCGCGCGCTCTACATCGGCGAGCGGCCCTCGGTGGACTTCGACGACGTGGTGCCGGCAGGTCACTTTTTCTTCATGGGCGACAACCGGGACAACAGCCGCGACAGCCGCTTCCCGGAAGTCGGCTATGTGCCGGCCGACAACGTGGTTGGCAAGGCCGTCCGCATCTGGCTGAACTGGAAGTTACCGAATGCGCCCCTGTGGGACCGCATCGGCAAGGCCATTCATTGAACTCGAAAGGGAGACCCGTGATGAGACCACGTGAACGCGGCGCGACGTTTCTGGGCATCGTCATCATCCTGCTGATCCTCGGCTCGGCGCTCTATGCCGGCATCCGGCTCGTGCCGGTGTACCTCGAGTACACCAAGGTCGCGCGCTCGCTCGAGCAGGTGCGTGACGAACACGCCGCCATCGACACCAACCCGGCGCTCATCCGCCGCTCGCTCGAGCGCCGCTGGGACGTCGAGGACATCAGCAGCATCGGCTGGAAAGAGATCGAGATCGACAAGACCGCCGCAGGCTACGACATGATCGCGTCCTATGAGGCCGAGCAGCCGTTCATTGCGAACGTGTACCTGCTGGTCAAGTTCGACAAGACGGTCTCCATCCCACAGTGACGGCGGGCCTTGCTGAACGCCGATGAATGGTCCGCACGGCGGCTCGGGTATCGCTTTCGTGATCCCGGGCTGCTCGAGGCAGCGCTGACCCACCGCAGCGCCAGCCGTACGAATTACGAGCGCCTCGAATTTCTCGGGGACTCGGTCCTCAACTTCGCGATTGCGCTGCTCGCGTTCCGCACGTTCCCGGACGCACCCGAAGGCGACCTCAGCCGGTTCCGCGCCGCGCTCGTGAGCAGTCCGACGCTCGCGGCGATCGGCAGCGAACTCGACCTCGGCGATCAGTTGCGACTCGGCAGCGGTGAACTGAAGTCGGGCGGCTTCCGCCGCGATTCCATCCTGGCGGACAGCCTCGAGGCGATTTTCGGCGCGATCTACCTCGACGGTGGCATCGAGGCCGCCCGCGACGTGGTACACCGGCTGCTCGGCGAGCGACTGCGCGAGCTGCCCTCCGCCGAAACCCTCAAGGATCCCAAGACGCGATTGCAGGAGGAACTGCAGTCGCGGGGATTCGCGTTGCCGAAATACACGCTGGAAGAAGTAGGCGGCGAACCGCACGAACAGTGGTTCGTCGTGAGTTGCGCAGCCGTTGATCTTGCGTTGCGGGCGACGGGCCGGGGCTCGAGCCGGCGCCGCGCCGAGCAGGAAGCTGCACAAAGCGTGCTGGAGGCCCTGGGCCGCGCGCAGGAGAAATCATGACAGACGAATCGATCCTTCCGCCGGCAGGTGACGAGCCGGCGGTCCGCTGCGGTTTCGCCGCGCTCGCGGGCCGTCCGAACGTAGGCAAATCCACGCTGCTGAACGCACTGATCGGGCAGAAGATCAGCATCGTGAGCCCGAAGCCGCAGACGACACGCACGCGCATTCACGGGGTGCTGAACAAACCCGGGATGCAGATCGCGTTCGTCGACCTGCCAGGCATCCACACGAAGCAGACACGCGCGATGAACCGGTACATGAACCGCACGGCGATATCTTCGCTGGCGGACGTGGACGTGAACCTGTTCGTGGTCGAGGCGCTGCGGTGGACCGACGAAGACGAGCGGGTGCTCGACGAACTGAAGCAGGTGGGCCTGCCGATCGTGCTGCTGATCAACAAGGTCGACCGCGCGCACCCGAAAGAACGGCTGCTGCCCTTCATCCAGGACCTCACGCAGAAAGCCGACTTCGCGGCAGTGGTGCCGATCTCGGCCACGCGCAAGACCACGCTGGAGAAACTGCCCGAAGTGATCGCGAAGTACCTGCCCGAGCAGCCGCGCATCTTCCCGGAAGAGCAGGTCACGGATTCGCCGGATCACTTCATGGCCGCGGAACTCATCCGCGAGAAACTGATGTTGCGACTGCAGGAAGAACTGCCGTATGGGCTCGTCGTCGAGATCGAAGGCATCGGCCCGTCCGAGGACGAGCCCGGCAAGCTCGTGGTGCAGGCCGTGATCTGGGTCGAGCGCGCGGGCCAGAAGGCCATCGTCATCGGCAAGGGCGGTTCGCTGCTGAAGGAAATTGGCCGCCAGTCGCGGCTCGACCTCAACCGTCATTTCAACCAGCCGGTGCACCTCGAACTCTGGGTCAAGGTCAAGGAAGGCTGGTCGGACGACGAAAACGCGATGCGCAAGTTCGGATACGAATCATGACTGGAGCCCGGCGGGTCAGCCTGGAACCCGCCTTCCTGCTGCACCATTATCCGTGGCGCGACACCAGCCGCATCCTCGAGCTGATGACGCGCACGCACGGCCGGGTCTCGGTGTTCTCCAGGGCCTCGCGGCAGTCGGGCTCCACGGCGACGGGCGGCGCGCTGCAGCCGTTCACGGAGTCGCTGGTTTCCTGGAGCGGCCGCGGTGAAGCAGGGCACCTGACGTCGGCCGAACGCGTTCGGCCACCGGCCACGCTGGCCGGCGATCGCCTGATGAGCGGGTTCTACGCGAACGAGTTGCTGCTGAAGCTGCTGCAACGGAACGATCCGCATCCCGCCCTGTTCGACGCCTACGCGATCCTGATCGAGCGCCTCTACGCGCCCGACCACGATCCCGGGCGGGCGCTGCGCCTGTTCGAGAAGCGGCTGCTCGACGAGCTCGGCTGGGGTCTCAACCTCGAGCACGAAGCCACCAGCGGCGAGCCGCTCGCGCCGGCACGCAGCTACCGTTACGGTATCGAAGGCGGCGCGGAGCCAGTCGATGGAGTGGCGGAGGGAACCCTGATATTTTGCGGTGCGTCGCTGCTCTCGCTTGCGCGCGAAGAGCTCAACGACCTGCGCAGCCTGGCGGATGCCCGCCGGTTGTTGCGTGCGGCGCTCGACCGGCTGCTCGACGGCCGGCCATTGCGGACACGCGAGGTAGCTCTGGAAATGCGCGCGCATGCAGGCAAGGCGGACGGAGGTTGATCCTTTGCAGCTGACCCACCCGATCAAGCTCGGCGTCAACATCGATCACGTCGCGACGCTGCGGCAGGTGCGCCGTGCGCCGTATCCCGATCCGCTGTATGCGGCCCTCGTCGCCGAGCAGTCCGGCGCGGACAGCATCACGCTGCACCTGCGCGAGGATCGCCGCCACATCCAGGACCACGACGTGCACCGCTTTCGGTCCACGCTGCAGACGCGCATGAACCTGGAAATGGCGGCAACCGACGAAATGATCGCCATCGCGCGCCAGGTGCGGCCGCAGGACGTGTGCCTGGTGCCGGAAAGGCGTACGGAGGTCACGACCGAGGGCGGTCTCGACGTGGCCGGGCAGAAGGCGCGACTCAAGGAGTGCTGCGCGGCCCTGCGCGAATGCGGCATCCGCGTCTCGATGTTTATCGACCCGGACCCGCAACAGATCGAAGCCTCGCGCGAGATCGGCGCGCCTGTCGTCGAGCTGCACACGGGTGCGTACGCCGAAGCGACCGGCGAGCACCAGGCGAAGGAGTTGATGCGGCTGGTCCACGGTTCGCGCCGTGGAGCACAGCTCGGCCTGACAGTGCACGCCGGCCACGGCCTGCATTATCACAACGTGCAGCCCGTCGCGGCGATCGCGGAAATCGTCGAGCTGAACATCGGCCACGCGATCATCGCGCGCGCCGTATTCGATGGCCTGGCACCCGCCGTGCGCGAAATGCGGCGCCTCATGGTCGAGGCCCGCCGCGGCCTGCCCACGAGCGCACCCTGAGCGCCCAGCCATGATCTTCGGTATCGGCACCGACGTTGTGCAGCTCGCGCGCGTCGAAGACGTCTACGCCCGGCACGGCGAACACTTCGTGCGCCGGTTGCTGCTGCCGGAGGAGGAGGCGGGGTTCCGTAATTACAAGCGCCCGGTGCGCTTTCTGGCGATGCGCTTCGCCGCCAAGGAAGCGATCGTGAAGGCGCTGGGTACGGGCTTTGCGCATGGCATCTGGATCCGCGACGTCGGCATTGCGCCGAATGCGTGGGGCCGGCCCGAGGTCATCTGGTCCGAACGCGGCCGCGCACTGCGCGACAGGCTCGGCGCCGGCGAGGGGCACGTCACGCTCACGGACGAGGCAGGTCTCGTGGTGGCCGTCGCCGTGCTGATGAAGCGTGTGGAGCAAGCGCAATGAGCATCATCAACAACGTCTTCGCGTTCGACATCGAGACAGTCCCCGACGTCGAGTTCGGCCGCAGGCTGCACGGGCTCGAAACCCTGACCGACAAGCAGGTGGGTTACGTCATGCACACGCGGCAGCGCGAGCAGACCGGCAACGAGTTCCTGTCGCTCGAACAGCAGCGCGTCGTCGCGATTTCGATCGCGATGCGTTCCCGCGACGGCTTCAAGGTCTGGAGCCTCGGCGAGCCGGACTCGTCTGAGGAGGAGCTGGTGCGCCGCTTCTTCGATGGCATCGAGCGCCTCGCACCGACGCTGGTCAGCTGGAACGGTGCAGGGTTCGACCTGCCGGTGCTGCACTACCGCGCGCTGCGTCACAAGGTCCAGGCCCACCGCTACTGGGAGATGGGCGACATGGACCAGTCGTACAAGTGGAACAACTACATCAGCCGCTTCCACTGGCGGCACGTCGACCTGATGGACGTGCTTTCGGGGTTCCAGGGCCGCGGCCGCGTCGGTCTCGACCAGATGTCGCAGTTGCTCGGTTGCCCCGGCAAACTCGGCCTGTCGGGCGAAGGCGTCTGGGATGCGCACCTCCAGGGACGCAGCGGGGACATCCGCAATTACTGCGAGACCGACGTCGTCAACACCTACCTGATCTACCTGCGCTTCGAGCTGATGCGCGGCCGCCTGACGCACGAGGAACACGAACGCGAGGTCGAGCTCGTCCGCGCGGGGCTGGCGGGAGCGGAGAAGCCGCACCTGCGGGAATACCTGGACGCGTGGGCAAAGTGCGGGAGCTGACCAGCCCATGAAGCGCCTGCAGATGGCGCCCGAAGAGGCCGACATCGTCGACCTCACGCACGCGGCGGAAGGCGTCGCGCGCATCGACGGCAAGACGGTCTTCGTGGCCGATTCGCTGCCGGGCGAGCGGGTGGTGCTGCGGCGAACCCATCGTCAGCGCAAGCTCGACTATGCGATCACGGAGCAGGTGCTGCGCGCGAGTCCGGACCGAGTGCAGCCGAAGTGTCCCCACTTCGGTGTTTGCGGTGGATGCGCCTTGCAGCACCTCGCGCCCGACGCGCAACTTGCGTTCAAGCAGTCGCAACTGCTCGAGAACCTGTCGCGGCTCGGCGCGGTGCAGGCCGGGCGTCTGCTCGAACCGCTCCGTGGCCCGGTCTGGAATTACCGCAGGCGCGCCCGCCTCGGCATCAAGCTCGTGCCGCGCAAGGGCAAGGTACTGGTCGGTTTTCGCGAGCGTTCGTCGCCGTACGTGACCGATCTCCGCGAATGCCACGTGCTCGTCGAGCCGGTCGGTGCGTTGATCACGCCGCTTGGGCAGATGGTCGAGAGCCTGACCATCGCCAGCCGGGTGCCCCAGGCCGAGGTCGCGGTGTCGGACGACGTCGTGGCACTCGTGCTGCGAGTGCTCGATCCGCCGCTGCCGGCCGACCTCGAACGGATGGCGGCGTTCGAACGCGAGTTCTCCGTCCGGATCTACCTGCAACCCGGTGGCCCGGACACGATCGCGCCGCTTGATCCGTCGCGCCCACCTGCGCCGCTCAGCTATCGACTGCCGGAGCACGACGTCACGATCGACTTCGAGCCGACCGACTTCGTACAGATCAACGGCGCGCTGAATCGGGCCATGATTGCGCGTGCGCTCGAGGTGCTGGAACCGCAGGCGGGCGCGACGGTGCTCGACCTGTTCTGCGGCCTCGGCAATTTCTCGCTGCCGCTCGCCCGGCGCGCCGGCCAGGTCGTGGCGGTCGAAGGTGACGCAGGCCTGGTGCAGCGGGCGCGCGGCAATGCCGAGCGCAATGGCATCCAGAACGTCGAGTTCCACGTGGCCGACCTGTTCAAGGACGTGGCGGGCCTGCCCTGGACGCGACGGCCTTATGACAGCGTGCTGCTCGATCCGCCGCGAGCCGGGGCCAAAGAGATCCTGCCGGTCGTCGCCGGCAGTGGCGCCAGGCGCGTCGTGTATATTTCCTGCCATTCGGGCAGTCTCGCGCGCGACGCGGGCCTGCTCGTCCGGGAGCACGGCTTCCGGCTGACGGCGGCGGGTGTCATGGACATGTTCCCGCACACGACGCACGTCGAGGCGATGGCAGTGTTCGACCGATGAGGAACGCATGACGCACGGCAGTGCACCTGGAGTGACGCGATGACGCTCGGCCCGCTGATGGTCGACGTCGCCGGCTTCGAACTGACCGCCGAGGATCGGCGCGTCCTGTCGCACCCGCTGGTGGGCGCCGTCATCCTGTTCACGCGCAATTTCGACAGCTACGAGCAACTGGAAGCGCTGGTCCGGGAGATCCGGGCGGTACGAGTTCCGTCCTTGCTGGTCACCGTGGATCACGAAGGCGGGCGCGTGCAGCGCTTCCGGCAGGACTTCACGGTGCTGCCAGCGCAGCGCGCGATCGGCCATGCGTACGATCTCGACCCCGAGGCCGGTCGCCGTCTCGCGTGGCAGTGCGGCTGGCTGCTTGCAGCCGAGTTGCGCTCGATCGGCATCGACCTGAGTTTCGCACCGTGCATCGACCTCGATTACGGTGTCAGCGAAGTCATCGGCGACCGTGCGTATCACCGCGATCCCGAGGTGGTGTCTCGTCTCGCTGTCGCCTGCATGCAGGGCATGCGCACGGGCGGCATGGCCGCCACCGCGAAGCATTTCCCGGGCCACGGCGCCGTCGTCGCCGACTCGCACAAGGCGCTGCCGATCGACCGCCGGCCGTTGACCGAACTCACCGACGAGTTGTTGCCCTACCGGCGCATGATCGCGAACGGCCTGACGTCCGTGATGGTCGCGCACGTGCTGTTCCCTGAGGTCGATGAAGCGCCCGCGGGCTTCTCGGCGCGCTGGATCCAGCAGGAATTGCGCTGGGGTCTCGGCTTCACCGGCGCGGTCTTCTCGGACGATCTCAGCATGGGAGGCGCCGCGTTTGCGGGCACCGTTCCCGAGCGCGCTCGCCGCGCGATCGAGGCGGGCTGCGACCTGCTGCCGATCTGCAACGACCGTCCTGCCGTGCTTGCCACGCTCACGGAACTCGAAGGCGCGGCAGATCCGCTGAGCCAGGTGCGCCTCGTCCGACTGCACGGCCGGCCGATGCCGGCCCGCGAACAACTGCGCAAGACGGCGCAATGGGCCGAATGCCAGCGGGCGATCGACCACTGCCGTGATGCGCCAAGCCTGCAACTGAACGCCTGACAACGAACCGGGGGCGCGGGGGAGTTCCAGAAAGATGAATGACGCAGCGACAGTGACGACGACCAGCGACGCGCAACTGCTCGGCGAGGTGCTGCGGCACGCGCTCGACGGTATTGTCGTCGTCGAGACCCGCGACGGCATCACCCAGGTTGCGTACGGCAACGCGACGCTCGCCGCGTTATTGCGCCGTTCGGAAGACTGGGTGGCCGGGCGCCGGCTCGAGGACGTCGAAGTCGAGGCGCCCGCCGATCCCAACCTGACGACGACGGGCGTGGGTTCCCGCGTTCGGCTGAAGCGCGTCGACGGCACGCTGGTCGACTGCGAACGCTGGGCCGTGATGCTGTCGGGTGGACGGATGGCGCTCTATTACCGCCCCGTGCCACGCAACTCGCCCGGCGCGCTCGCCGCGGCGCTCGAGCGCTCCAGCGGCGTCAGCACCGAAGAACAATTGCTCGAGATGCTCGTGCGCGACTGGTCGATCGGCCAGCGCGACGGGCGCAGCGTCACGCTGATGCACTTCGAGATCGATTCCTGGGCCGACTACCTGGAAATCTTTGGCCGCGGCGGCAGTGACAATGCGCTGCGGCAGGTCGGACGTACCATCGCCTCCGTGATGAAACGCGCCAGCGACGTGGTCGCACGTTCAGGCCCGGGCGGGTTCCTCGTGCTCGGCGTCTCGATGGAGGCCGATGCCGCGCTGAGCTTTGCCGACCAGATCGTCTCGCGCATCCGCTCGCTCTCGATCCACCACCCGCGCTCCGTGACGGGCAAGTTCCTCACGGTGAGTGCGGGCGTGGTGACTGCACAGCCGCCGCGCGGGGCGAGCCACACGGTGATGCTGGGGGCGACCCAGGTCGCCGTGGGCGAGGCGACTGCGGGCGGTGGCAATCGCGCCATCCGCGGGGAGATCTGAACGCTAGGGAAGCTCTGCATAGGTCTGCATGAGGCGCGTTACTCGCGCGAAGGCGCAGCACGAGGCGCGAGCCGCCGCCCCATAGTCGTTCTATGGGCAAGGCGAGCAACGACGTGCTGCGCCTTCGCGCGCGTAACCCCTTGGGGACCGGGCGATTTTCGCCGCGGGCTTTGGCGCTCCTCGGTCGTGGATCGACATCCACTCCGTCCTCGCTTCGCGCCCGCGGCGAAACTTGCACTCGGTCGCGCCCATGCAGGCCTGCGCAGAGCTTCCCTAGTGTCTCGGCACGCAGCGAGTGAGTTCGTCGAGCAGCTGCTGCGCAGCGCTGAAGCGCTCTTCGGGGTCGTCCCACTTGCCGGTCACGCGGATCTTCTTCGGGCCGTCGAAGCGCATCGCCCGGTTGCTCTTCTGCAGCAGCAGGATGAGCGAGCCCGGATCGAGCGGCGTGTCGTCGCCGAACGCGACCGAACCGCTGGCAGTGCCCAGGTCCATGCGCTCGATGACCAGCGGATTGGCCACCACGCGCAGTCGCGCGATGCGGAAGAGGTTCTTCGCCGGGTCGGGTAACGGCCCGAAGCGATCCATCGTTTCGGCCTGCAGGTCGTCGAGCTCCGTGACCGACTGCACCGACGAGATCCGCTTGTAGAGCACGAGCCGCGCGTGCACATCGGGCAGGTAGCCTTCAGGCAGCAGTGACGGCACGTGCAGATCGATCTCCGGCCCGTGGTGCAGCGGCTTTTCGAGCTCCGGTATCTTGCCGGCCTGCATTGCCTTCACCGCGCGTTCGAGCAGTTCCATGTAGAGCGCGAAACCGACTTCCTGGATCTGGCCGCTCTGGCCTTCGCCGAGCAGTTCACCGGCGCCGCGGATTTCGAGGTCGTGGGTGGCGAGCACGAAGCCTGCGCCGAGGTCTTCCAGCGACTCGATCGCCTCGAGCCTGCGCGCGGCATCCGCAGTCATGGCGTTCTTCGGTGGCGTGATCAGGTAGGCGTACGCCTGGTGGTGCGAGCGGCCGACGCGGCCGCGCAACTGGTGCAGCTGGGCGAGGCCGAAGCGGTCCGCGCGGTCGATGATGATCGTGTTCGCGGTCGGCACGTCGATGCCGCTTTCGATGATGGTCGTGCACAGCAGCACGTTCGCGCGCTTGTGGTAGAAATCGAGCATGACCTGCTCGAGGTCGCGCTCGCGCATCTGGCCGTGGCCGATCACGATGCGCGCCTCCGGCACGAGTTCGGCCAGCTGTTGCGCCGTCTTCTGGATCGTCTCGATGCTGTTGTGGACGAAATAGACCTGGCCGCCGCGTCGCAGTTCGCGCAGGCACGCCTCGCGCACGGTCGGGCCGCTCCATTCGCTCACGAACGTCTTGATCGAGAGCCGCGCAGCCGGCGGCGTGGTGATCAAAGACAGGTCGCGCAGCCCGCCGAGCGCCATGTTGAGCGTGCGGGGAATCGGGGTGGCCGTCAGTGTCAGCACGTCGACTTCCGCCCGCAGCGACTTCAGGCGTTCCTTGTCGCGCACGCCGAAGCGGTGCTCCTCGTCGATGATGACGAGCCCGAGGTCCTTGAACTTGACCCCCGGCTGCAGCAGGCGGTGGGTGCCGACGACGATGTCCACCTTGCCGGAAGCCAGCCCGTCGAGCGCCACCTTCGACTGCGCGCCCGCGCGGAAGCGCGAGAGCAGCTCGATCTTCACGGGCCAGTCGGCGAAGCGGTCGGCAAACGTCTCGAAGTGCTGCTGTGCCAGGAGTGTCGTCGGCACGAGGACCGCGACCTGCTTGCCGCCTTGCACGGCGACGAATGCCGCGCGCAAGGCAACTTCGGTCTTGCCGAAGCCGACATCGCCGCAGACCACGCGGTCCATCGGCTTGCCCGAGCGCATGTCCTCGATCACGGCCTGGATGGCGGTCAATTGATCGACGGTCTCTTCGAACGGGAATCCGGACTCGAAAGCACGCACCTGCTGGTCGTCCACCGGGAAGGCGTGGCCCTCGCGTGCAGCGCGACGTGCATAGACGTCGAGCAACTCCGCCGCCGCGTCACGAATCTTCGCAGCCGCGCGCGCGCGCGCCTTCGTCCACTGCTCGCCACCGAGCTTGTGCAGCGGCGCGGACTCGGCCGGCGCCCCGGTATAGCGGCTGATTCGTTCGAGCGCCTGGACGGGTACGTACAGCTTGTCACCCTCGGCGTATTCGAGCACGAGGAACTCGGCAGTCATGCCGCCCGCGTCCATCGTCGTCAGGCCGGTGTAGCGGCCGATGCCGTAATCTTCGTGCACGACCGGGGCGCCCGGACGCAGGTCCGCAAGCTGCTGAATGATCCTCGCGGGATCGCGGTCGGTGCGCCGCCGCCGCCGTTCCTGGCGGGCCCGCTCACCGAACAGCTGTTCCTCGGCGTAAATCGTGACCGCGGGCTCGCGCAGCGTGACGCCGGAGGCGAGCGGCGCTACGGTAAGCGCGAGGCGCGCGTCCGAATCGAGGAACTCACGCCAGGTGCCGACGACCTTGGCCGTGATGGCGTAGGGTCGCAGCAGTTCGAGCAGCAACTCGCGACGGCCGGCCGATTCGGCCGCCAGCAGCACGCGTCCCTCGGTGAAGCGCAACTGGTCCGCGAAGGCATGCAGCGTTTCTTCGCGGCGCTGGTCGATGCGAGCGGACGGTGCGGGTTCGGTCCGGAAGTCCACGACCGGCACGTCGGCAAGCGCAGGCAGCACCGGCGCCGCCCCCAGCAGGATGTGCGGCAACGCGGTCGTCGCGGCAAGCCACTCGTCCACCGGAACGCAGATTTCAGCTGGATCGAGCACCGGGTGCTCGATGTCGTACCGTCGCTCCTCAAAGCGTTCGACCAGCGAGTGCCAGGCATCGCGCAGTCCCGCGTCGTGCTCCGACGGCAGGATCACTGTGGCGCTCGCCGGCAGGTAGTCGAGCAGCGTGGCGGTACGGTCGAAGAACAGCGGCAGGTAGTACTCGATGCCAGCCGGGGCAAGACCCTCGCCGACGTCGCGATAGAGCGGCATGCGCGTCAGGTCGCCCTCGAAGCGCGTGCGGAAACGGCGCCGGAAGCCCTTGATCGCGTCGGATGACAGGCTGAACTCACGGGCCGGCAGCAGGTCGAGCCGTGGCAGTTTCTCGAGCGAGCGCTGTGATTCGGCGTCGAAACTGCGGATGCTTTCGATGACGTCGTCGAACAGGTCGATCCGCAGCGGCGATTCGCTGCCCATCGGAAACACGTCGAACAGCGAGCCGCGGATGGCGAAATCGCCGGGCTCACCCACTTGCGGCACGCTGGCGTAGCCGGCGCTCGTGAGGCGCAGGCGGAACTGCTCGAGATCCAGCGCTTCGCCGGCCTTGAGACTGAGCGCATGGCCGTCAATGAACGTGCGTGGCGGCAGGCGCTGCAGGGCCGTTTGCAGGTCGACGATCACGATGCCGCGTTGCAGCGCGGGCAGGCGCGCCATCGTGCGCAGGCGCTGCGAAATGATGTCGGGGTGCGGCGAGAACTGGTCGTACGGCAGCGTCTCGTAACCGGGGAAGGCGAAGACAGGGACGGCGCCCGCGCAGAAGAACGCAAGTTCTTCCTCCAGGCGTGCGGCCATCGCCGCGTCTGGCGTCACCAGCAGGATCGGGCCGGGTGCCTGCGTGGCCGCGCGCGCAACCTGCAGGGCCGTGGCGGCCCCGGTCAGGCCGATCCAGCGCAGGCTGGGATGTTCGTTCGTGGGCAGCAGGGCGGGTGGGTCGACGGGCATCGGATTCCAGCGGGCAAAAGACGACGCTCTCCCGCGCCTGGACGTGGCAGAGATTCGCAGGAAACGTCGACGGGTTCGACCCGCCTTTGGTCCGGCGCGCAGGCCGGACGCCCCCGCTTCAGGTGGGGGAGGCGATAATTCTAGCGGTTCGGCTCAGCGGCGGAGCGTGACGGCGTGTACGACGTGGTCGTACTCGAAAAAGACGATCTTGTCCGCGTAGACCCACCGTGTGATCGGTGGCTGTCCGACCGCGGCAAATCGCTCGGTCGGCGCGCCGAACTGGCGTTCCACCTGGGTCATCGTCTGGCCACGGCCAGGCGTTGCCACTGCGGTCGCAGCCGCAGGTGGATTCGCCATGTCGAGGGTCTGGGCGGGCAGGGCCGGCGCTGTCGCAAGTCCGGCCAGGCAGAGGCTGATTGCCGTAAATTTTTGCTTGCGCATGCTTCCGTGTCTCCGATGAGGCCCGCCGAACTATAACATTCGACGCACGAGAGCCAGAGCGTCGCGGCCTAATTCCTTGTTCCAGTTCACTATCTGGTCCGGCGGGAAGCGTGCAAAGCCGGCCTGCGCCGGGTAGCCTTGCGGCCTCCCGTCCCACGCGAGCCTCGATTCACGGTGTTCCACCCGCTGCCCGTCTTCGTTGGCCTGCGTTACGTCCGCACGCGCAGACAGGGCTTTTTCGTCTCCTTCATTTCCTGGATCTCGATGGCGGGGGTGTGCCTCGGCGTCGCGGCGCTGATTACCATCATTTCCGTCATGAACGGCTTCGAGGGCGAACTGCGCAACCGGCTGGTTTCACTCACGGCGCACGCCACCGTTTCTGGCCCGCCCGAGCGGCTGGCGAACTGGCAGTCGGTCACCGACAGCATCCGAACCGTGCCGGGCGTGGAGGGCGTCGCGCCTTTCGTGGACGTACAGGCGATGCTCGGGCGCACCGGCATGCTCGAACCGGTGCTGCTGCACGGCATCGATCCGGCAGCCGAAGCGAACGTATCGTCCATCGAGCAAAACCTGCTGCAAGGGAAACTCAGCGACCTCGAGCCTGGCGCGCGCGGCATGGTCATCGGTCGCGTGCTTGCGTGGCAGATCGGCGCCGAAGTCGGTGATGAACTCACCGTGATGGTGCCCGGCCGCGACATGCTCGCGGCGGGTGGCCGGCCGCTGCTGCAGACCTTCACGGTCACCGGGATCTTCGAAGTCGGCCTGCAGGATCACGACTCTGCGCTGGCTCTGGTGTCGATCGCCGATGCGGCTGACTTGAGCGGTGCTGCCGATGCGACTCCCGCCGGACTGCGCATCCGCTTCAACGACGTGATGAGCGCGCCTGCGCGCACCGCCGACCTGCGCAAGGCCGTCGGCGCAGGGCTGCAGGTCAAGGACTGGAGCGAGGAACACTCGGCGTACTTCCGTGCGATTCGCATCGAGAAGACGATGATGAGCCTGATCCTGCTGCTCGTCGTCGCGGTGGCTGCGTTCAACATCGTGGCGGCGCTGGTGATGGTGGTCAATGAAAAGCGTTCGGACATCGCGATACTGCGCACCCTCGGCATGACCCCGCGCGGGGTCGTCGGCGTCTTTCTCACCCAGGGCCTCGTGATCGGCACCGTCGGGACGCTGTTCGGTCTGGTGCTGGGCGTGCTGGTCGCTGCCAACGTCGGCACCATCGTGCCCGTGCTCGAACGGGTGTTCCGTTTCCACGTGATGGACCCATCGGTCTACTACATCACCCAGATTCCGTCGGAGCTCAGGGCAGGGCAGATCCTGACCATCGCCCTGGTCGCGTTCACGCTAACGGTCGTGGCGACCATCTATCCGGCGGTCCGCGGCGCCGCCACGGAACCGGCCGAAGCGCTGCGGTACGAATGACCGTGGCAGGGCGTGGCACTCCCTTCGAACTGACGATCGGCCGGCGCTACCTGCGTTCGACCGGTAACCGATTCCTGTCCTTCATTTCCCTGATCTCGATGGCGGGCGTGGCGATCGGCGTGGCCGTGCTGATCGTCGTGCTGTCGGTGATGAACGGGTTCGAGCACGAACTGCGGTCACGCATCCTCAGCCTCACGTCGCACGCGACGTTGACGGCCTTCGGCGAGGGGCTTGCCGGCTGGGAGGCGATGCGGGAATCAGCGCTCAGGAATCCGCGGGTGTCGGCAGCGGCGCCGTTCGTCGAAGCCCAAACGCTGCTGATCGCCGATCACGCCGCGGGTGCGTCGAGCGCAGCCACTTTGCGTGGCATCGACCCGACGCTCGAGGCACAGGTCTCGGCGCTTGGCGAACGACTGACGAGCGGATCGATGCGGTCGCTCCAGCCAGGCTCGTTCACCGTCCTGCTGGGTGAGGAACTGGCGAACAAGCTCGGCGTCGGCCTCGGCGATGCCGTCGTCGTTGCCATCGCCAGGGGCAATGTGACGCCCGCCGGCGTGCTGCCGCGGCTTCGTCGTTTCAAGGTCGCGGGCACCTTCCGCTCCGGCATGTACGAAATCGACGCGACGCTCGCGGTGGCGCACGTCGCCGATGCTGCGCGACTGCTGCGGCTGGGCGCCAACGTGACGGGACTGCGCCTGGCGGTGAAGGATCCCTACGAGGCGCCACTCGCCGTGCGCGAAGTGGCCAACGAGCTCGGCGGCGGGCTCTACGTCGAGGACTGGACGCAGCGCAATGCAAATTTCTTCCGCTCGATCGAACTGACCAAGCGCATGATGTTTTTCATCCTGCTGCTGGTCGTGGCGGTCGCGGCGTTCAACATCGTGTCGACGCTGGTGATGGCGGTCAAGGACAAGCAGCCGGACATCGCCATCCTGCGCACGATCGGCGCGCGCCCCTCGAGCATCCTGGCGATCTTCACGACCCAGGGCACGGTGATCGGCCTGCTCGGCACGCTCGGCGGCGTAGCTCTCGGCGTGCTGCTGGCGACGAACCTCGAGTCGATCGTGCACGGACTCGAGCGTCTCTTCGGCGTGCATTTCATGGACGCGAGCGTTTACCTCATGAGCGACCTGCCGGCGCGCGTCGAACACGACGACGTGCTGCTCATCGCGGGCACGGCGTTCGCGCTCTGTTGTCTATCCACCCTGTATCCCGCGTGGCGCGCAGCGACCACCGATCCGGCGAGGGCCCTGCGCCATGACTGAACCATCGATCCTGGCGTGCGACGGCGTGCACAAGCATTTCGAGGAAGCGGGGCAGCGCCTCGAGGTCCTCCGCGGCGTCGAATTGCAGGTGCGGGCGGGCGAGACGCTCGCCATCATCGGCGCCTCGGGCTCCGGCAAGACGACGCTGCTGCAGATCCTCGGCGGTCTCGACCTGCCGACGCGGGGCACCGTGCGACTGATGGGCCTGGCCTTCGCCGAGCTCTCGGACGCCGCGCGCGGCGACCTGCGCAACCGCGCACTTGGCTTCGTGTACCAGTTTCATCACCTGCTGCCTGAGTTCAGCGCGCTCGAGAACGTGGCGATGCCGCTGCTCGTGCGTCGCACTTCCGCGGCGGATGCACGACGCGAGGCGCAATGGTTTCTCGAGCGCGTGGGCCTCGGTCAGCGCCTGACGCATCGGCCAGCGCAGCTGTCGGGCGGCGAACGCCAGCGCGCGGCCGTTGCGCGCGCCCTGGTGACGCGACCGAAGCTCGTGCTGGCGGATGAGCCAACGGGCAACCTCGACGGCCGCAACGCCGAGAGTGTGCTCGAACTCATGCTCGAGCTGAACCGCGAGCTTGGCACCAGCCTCGTGCTGGTCACTCATTCGAGCGAAATTGCCGCGCGCATGCAGCGCGTCCTCACCCTGCAGGATGGCCAGCTCGTCGAGGGCTGAATCGGGCTGAAGGCGCCGATTAGTCGTCTCGCCAGCGACTGCGGCTACCCCGCACGCTGACGTCCTCGCGGTCGGGACGTTGAACCATGTGGCAAATGGCGGCAGGCCTGCTGGCCGGCTCCTGTGCGGTGCTGGGCCTGTCGCACGCGCCTCCTGTCGCGCTGACGTGGGCTTGCCTTTGTGCGAGCGTTGCCGGCGCCTGCGTGTGGCGTAAATCCTGGCTGCTGGGCCCCGGCGTGGGGTTCTGGTTGACCGCTTTGCAGCTCAATGCCGGTCTGGCCGACCGGCTGAACCCCACGCTGGAAGGGCACGCAGTTCGCGTCCGTGGCGTGGTCACGAGCGTGCCGCAGGGCACGCTCGACGTGCTCAAGTTCCGCTTCTCGCCACTGCCGGATGGCGACTCACGAGCGCTGCCCCGGCTCATCGAGCTGACCTGGTACGACGCTCCCACCCGGGTCGATGCCGCGGAGACGCTCGAACTCGAGGTGAAATTGCGCCGTCCTCGCGGGTTTGCCAACCCGGGCGGGCGTGACAACGAGGCGCGGATGCTGCGCGATCACGTTGGCGCGAGCGGCTACGTGCGTTCCGGCGAACGGCGTGGCCGCGAGTCAAACGCTGCCTGCAAGTACCCGGTGTTGCTCGCACGCGCGCACATCGCTTCGATCATCCGGGATGCACTTGGCGAGCGACCTTCGGCCGGCATCGTCGCGGGACTTGCCGTGGGCCTCCAGGATGCGCTGAGCCGCGACCAGTGGCTGCAGCTCTCGCGCAGCGGCACGAGCCACCTGATGGCGATCTCGGGCCTGCACATCGCGATGGTGGCCGCGGCCTTCGCCTGGTTCGGTGGGCGAGTGCAGCGCTTCCGGCAGAGCCGTGGTGCGACGGGTGCCACGCGCGATGCGTCGGTCGTTGCAGCTGCCGTCGCAGCGCTCGGCTACAGCCTGCTTGCAGGCTGGTCCGTGCCGACCCAGCGCACGATGGTCATGATCGCGTGCGGCGCTGCTGCGCTCCTGTTGCGTCGACGAATCGGCGTCGCCGATGGACTGGGCATCTGCGTGGTCGGTGTACTGCTGCTCGATCCGCTGGCACCGCTGGCGCCCGGGTTCTGGTTGTCGTTCGGCGCCGTGGCCGTCATTCTCTATGGCGCCACCGGGCACGTCCGTCCACTCGGTCTGATACGCAGCTACCTGCTGGTCCAGATCGTCGTCACGCTGGGACTCGTGCCTGTGCTCGCGGGCAGCTTCGGTTCGGTTTCGCTCGTGTCCGCGCTGGTCAACCTGTACGCGATCCCGCTCTATACGTTGCTGATCGTGCCTGCCGTGCTGGTGTCGTGCGCCGTGGCGATAATTGCCGAGGACGCAGGCACGGTCATGCTCGACTGGACCGGCCGGTTGATCGAATCGACGTGGCCGCTGATCGAGGTGCCGGCATCGTGGCCGCTCGCCACCTGGTCGATCGCCGGGCTCGACGGCATCGGCTGGGTCGCCCTCGTTCTTGGCGCGCTCGCAGCGCTGTCGCCGTTGCCGATCCTGGGTCGCGTTGCTGGCGGCGTACTTCTTGCAACGGCTTGCCTGTGGCGGCCTGCGCTCGTGCCTGATGGAGTCGCGCGGGTCACGATTCTCGACGTCGGGCAGGGTCTGTCGGTCGTGATCGAAACGCGCCGACACACGCTCGTTTACGACGCAGGACCTTCGTTCCGCACGGGCAGCGACACCGGGCAGCTGGTCGTCGTTCCATTCCTCAGGTCGCGCGGCATTCGCACGGTGGATCGCGTCGTCGTGAGTCACGACGACGACGATCACAAGGGCGGGGCGGGCAGCGTGCTCGTGCTCATGGGCGCGCACGCCCTGACTCTGGGGCCGAGCCTGCGGGCGAGCGCGTTCGACCACCGCCGTGCGCCGCTGACCCGGGACACCTGTCGGCGTGGCGAGGCATGGTCCTGGGATGGAGTCGGCTTCCGCTGGGTGCACCCTGGCGATGTTAGCTACCAGCGCGATAACGACAGTTCGTGCGTGTTGCTGGTGAGCGCAGGCGGGCACGCGGCGCTCATCACCGGCGACATCGAGGCCGAAGCCGAGAGCGAAATGGCGCGAGCAGGCGCCTTGGCAGCCGTCGATATCGTGGTCGTGCCGCACCATGGTAGCCGCACTTCGTCGACACAGGACTTCGTGACGGCGTCACGGCCGCGCTGGGCTGTTTATGCAGTGGGTTACCGCAATCGCTGGAATTTCCCCGTGCAGCGCGTCGTGGAGCGCTGGGAACAGGCGGGAGCCCGGGGGGTACGGACGAGCGAAAGCGGAGCCATTACGTTCGAGCTTGCGCCAGGACGGGTCCTGGCGCAGCCGATCGAATGGCGGCGCGAACACCCGCGCCCGTGGCGTGATCCCTGAACCATGCCCGTCGCCGCGGGGGAGGGGTTCCAGTATCATCGGCGGGTCATTTTTGCCGGGCACAGGGACTCGAGCAAGCCACATGTTCGAAATCGTGAAGGCCGGCGGCATCGTCATGGTGCCGCTCATCCTCTGCTCCATACTTGCTGCTGCCATCACGCTCGAGCGCCTCTGGACGTTGCGGAGCCAGCGCGTCGTGCCCGAGGAGCTGGTGGACAAGGTGTGGCGGTGGGTCGAAAACCGCACCCTTTCCGACAAGCAGATCCTCGCGCTGCAGCAGCACTCGCCGCTCGGGCGAGTGCTCGCGGCCGGGCTCGCCAATCGCCACCGCGACCGCTCGCTGATGATCGAGGCGATCGAGGACGCCGGACGTCACGTCGCCCACGAACTTGAGCGGTACCTGAACGCCCTCGGCACGATCGCCGCCATCTCGCCGTTGCTCGGCCTGCTGGGCACCGTCACGGGCATGATCCGCACATTCAAGGCGATCACGGTTGCCGGCGTGGGCAACCCTGCGGCCATGGCCTCCGGTATCGCCGAAGCCCTGATCACCACCGCGGCGGGCCTGATCATCGCGATCCCCGCGCTCGTGGCGTACCGCTACCTGCGCGGCCGCGTCGACGGGCACGTCATCGACATGGAGAAGGAATCGCTCAAGCTGGTGCAGGCGATCGATCGCGCGAGCACGTTGCGACCGGCCTCGGCGGTCGAGATCGGTGTGGCGTTGTCGTCGCCGTCGGACGCGCAGGAAGCGGTGGCTTGAGGTTCCAGCAGAAGCACCGTGAGGAGCTCGAGCTCAACATGACGTCGCTGATCGACGTCGTGCTGCTGCTGCTGATCTTCTTCATGATGTCCACCAGGTTCATCGACGAGAGCCGGCTGCAGGTCCGGTTGCCCGAAGCCGGCGTCCAGCCCGACGAGGCATCCGCCAGGGAGTCGGTCGAGATCGAGGTGACGGCGGAAGGCAATTACCGCGTGGGCGGCCGCGATCTCGTCAACAACAGTCCCGACACGCTCGCCACGGCACTTGCACGCGCCACCAACGGCAACCGCGCGCAACCCCTCACGATCCGCGCCGACGCGCGGGCCGTGCACCAGTCGGTCGTCACGGCGATGGACGTCGCCGGACGCCTCGGCTACCGCCAGATCAACATCGCCACGGTTCACGATGGGTCGGAAAGCCGATAAGCGCATCGACCTGAAGATGCCGGAGGGCGCCCTGCAGACGTACAAGCGCCTGCTCGGCTACCTGCGGCCGCACAAGGCCATGTTCGCGGTCGGTGTGCTCGGCATGACGATCTTCGCTGCGACCGACGCCGGCTGGGCCGCGTTCGTCAAGTTCTTCCTCGACGGCACCTTCGTCGACAGGGATCCACGCATGGTCTGGCTGGTGCCGGTGGCGCTGGTCGGACTGTTCATCCTGCGCGGCGTCGGCGACTTCATGCAGACGTATTGTCCGGGCTTCGTCGGCCGCCACATCGTGAAGACGCTGCGCGGACAGATCTTCGAGCGTTACGTGCACCTGCCGGTGTCGTATTTCGACACCAATACGTCGGGGGTGCTGCTGTCCAAGCTCACGTACAACACGGAGCAGGTGGCCACCGCGACGACCGATTCGGTCACCGTATTCATCCGCGACACGTTGACGATCATCGGCCTGCTCGGCTACCTGCTTTACCTCAACCCGAAACTCACTCTGTTCAGCCTGATCGTCGGTCCGCTGATCGCCGTGCTGATCCGCAAGATCAACCTGCTGTTCCGCCGCTACAGCCGGCGCATCCAGAACTCCATGGGCGACGTGACCCGCGTCGCCAAGGAAGCGATCGAGGCGCCGCGGGTGATCCGCGTCTTCAGCGCGCAGGACTACGAGGCGCGGATGTTCGACGAGGTGACCGAGCACAACCGTCGCTCGCACATGAAGCTGATGATGACCAAGGGCATGAGCAATCCCATCGTGCAGACGATCGCGGCCGTCGGCCTGGCGGGGGTGCTGTACCTGGCCACGGTCGATGCCATCAATGGCCTGATGTCGGTGGGCGAGTTCACGTCGTTCATTGCGGCGCTGATGCTGATCACGGCGCCGCTGCGCCGGCTGGTCAACGTCGCGGGACCGCTGCAGCAGGGAATCGCAGCCGCGCAGAGCATTTTCGAGGTGCTCGACGCCCCGCTCGAGGACCAGGGCGGCCGCCTCCGGCTCGAACGTGCACGCGGTGAAGTTGAATACCGCAACGTCGAATTCAAGTACCCGACTGCGGCGGATCCCGTGCTGCACGGCGTGAGTTTCCATGCGCAACCCGGCGAGAAGATCGCCATCGTGGGTCGTTCCGGCAGCGGCAAGTCCACACTCGTCGGATTGCTGCCGCGTTTCTATGATCCGACGGTGGGGCAGGTGCTGGTCGACGGGCATGACGCACGCGAATTCGCCCTCGATTCCCTGCGCGCGCAGGTCAGCCTCGTGAGCCAGGACGTCGTGCTGTTCGACGACACGATCAAGAGCAACATCGCTTTCGGCTTTCCGGCAACGGACGCCGCAATCGAAGCCGCCGCTGCGACTGCGCGTGTCAACGAGTTCAGCGCGCAATTACCGCTCGGGCTCGACACCGTCGTGGGCGATCGCGGCGCGCTGCTTTCGGGTGGCCAGCGCCAGCGCATTGCGATCGCGCGCGCGCTGCTGCGTAACTCGCCGATCCTCATCCTGGATGAGGCCACCTCGGCGCTCGACACCGAGATCGAACGCCAGATCCAGGACCAGCTGGAAGCGCTCATGGCCAACCGCACGACGCTCATCATTGCGCACCGTTTGTCGACGGTCGAGAAAGCCGACCGCATCCTCGTCATGGATGCGGGACGCGTCGTGGAATCGGGAACCCACCAGGAACTGCTGGCGCGCGACGGCCAGTACGCTGTGCTGCACCGGTTGCAGTTCAACGACTGACGCATGTCGCTTGACGCGCGACTGCAGAGCGTCTGGTACGGCCCCGCCTGGCGCAGCCTGCCGCTGTGGCCGCTGGCCCTGCTGTACCGCATGATCCTCGCGTTGCGTGCCCTGGCGTATCGCAGCGGCTTGTTTCGCGTCGAACACGTCGACGTGCCGGTCATCGTCGTCGGCAACCTGACGGTCGGCGGCACCGGCAAGACACCCGTTGCTGCCTGGCTCGCACGTCAGCTTGAGGCTCGCGGCAGGCGGGTCGGCGTGGTCCTGCGTGGCTACGGCGGATCACATCGCGGTGCGCCCAGGATCGTTGCGCCGGCGGACGATCCAGGTATCACGGGCGATGAGGCGCTGGTGCATGCGCGGCGTGGCGTGCACGTGGTGGTGATCGGTGCAGATCGGGTGGCGGCGGCGGGTCTCGCGGCCGAGCAGGGCGCGGAAGTCGTCGTCTGCGATGACGGGCTCCAGCACGCGCGACTGGCGCGCGACTACGAAATCGCGGTCGTTGACGGCGCGCGCGGACTCGGCAACCGCTGGCTGCTGCCGGCGGGTCCATTGCGCGAGCCCGCACGTGAGCTGGAATCAGTCCATGCAGTCGTCGTGACCGAGCGCGGCGGGGAAGGCCGCGCCGATTTTGCTGTTCATTCGCCTATGCTGCTGCGCGCGCAGTTCGCCCTCGGCGACGCGGTGAACCTGCTCACGGGCTAACGTCGCCCGCTGGCCGGGTTTGCGCAGGCGTCCGATCTGCATGCGATTGCCGGCATTGGTCATCCCAGAGCCTTTTTTCGTGGCCTCCTGGAACATGGGTTGGTCGTCAAGACGCATCCATTGCCCGACCATGCGCCGCTGGTCGCAGGCGCGCTGCCGTTTCCCGCGGACGCCATTGTGCTGATGACCGAAAAAGATGCCGTAAAATGCCGGCAGATCGCCCGTCCGGGCTGGTGGTGGGTCGATCTCGAAGTGAGCATCGGTCGCGCTGAAGCCGCGGCGTTGCTGACCGCCGTCCTTGAGCGCACCGGATTGACCGGTGCGGGAGTGTCCCTTGGATAACAAGTTGCTCGATATCCTCGCCTGCCCGCTTTGCAAGGGGCCCCTGCAGTGGCACCGCGACGCGCAAAGCCTGGTTTGCCGCGCCGACCGCCTGGCGTTTCCGGTGCGTGACGGTGTCCCGGCGATGCTCGAGGAAGAGGCTCGCCGGCTGAATTCCGACGACCCGCTGCTCAAGGACTGAGCGATCGTGGCCCATCACGTCGTCATCCCGGCGCGTTACGCCTCGACGCGTCTGCCCGGCAAGCCGCTGCTCGACATCGGCGGCCGCACGATGATCCAGCGCGTGGTGGAGCAGGCCGCGGCCAGCAGCGCCGACGTGGTGCTGGTCGCCACCGACGACGAGCGCATTGCAGTGGCGGTCCGCGACCCACGGGGACGCTCGTCATCGATCGCGGTGATGACTGATGCAGCGCTGCCGTCCGGGACGGATCGTGTCGCCGTCGTTGCGCGCCAGCAGGGTTGGGACGACGACACGATCGTCGTCAACGTGCAGGGTGATGAACCTTTCGTGCCGCCGTGCCTGATCGACCAGGTGGCCGGTCTGCTGGTGCGCGATCCGGTTGCTGCCATCGCCACGCTCGCGACGCCGATCTTGTCGCTGCACGAATTCCTGGATCCCAACGTGGTCAAGGTGGTACTCGCGGCCGACGGCGCGGCATTGTATTTCAGTCGCGCGCCGATTCCCTGGTCGCGAGATGGCGCAGCCGCGGGACTCGGCAGCCAGACCGACTTTTCCGGGGCGCTGCGGCACGTCGGTTTGTATGCGTATCGCGTCGGTGCGCTCAAACGCATCACGGCCATGGCGCCGTCGACCTACGAAATAGCCGAAAAGCTGGAACAGCTGCGCGCCCTGCAGGCGGGGCTGCGCATCACGGTGGCACTGTGCGTCGAACCGCCCGGCTCGGGAATCGACACGGACGCAGATCTGCAGCGCGCACGTATGCGCGCCGCCACCGAACCTGGAGCACGATGACCATGAATGAACCGTTGCTGGTGGCTTTTGGCGTTACGATCACGCCGTGGAAGCTGATCGGCTACCTCGGCGTCGCCTTGTTCGCCGGCCGCTGGTTCGTGCAAATGTTCTATTCGCGGCGCCACGGCCGGCCCGTAGTCCCGACCGTGTTCTGGATGATGAGCATCAGCGGCAGCCTGTTGCTGCTGTCTTATTTCACGTTCGGCAAGAACGACTCGGTCGGCATCCTCTCGAACCTGTTTCCGGCTGGTGTAGCGGGCTACAACCTGGTCCTGGACCTGCGGCACAAGAAGGCGAAGCAGGAAGAAAGGGGGTAGGGGATAGGCGTTAGGGGTTAGGGGTTAGTCGGAGCGGTGCAACGAATCTCGGCCTAACCCCTCCTGAGCGAAAGCGTTGAACGCTTTCGCTCAGGAGGCACGAGCAGCGGCTTCACCTCGGCCGGGGTCAGGTTGCGCCATTTGCCGACCGGCAGGGCGCCGAGCTGGATGTGCATGATCCGCACGCGCTGCAGGCGCCGCACCCGGTAATCGAAGTGCTCGCACATGCGGCGAATCTGACGGTTGAGTCCCTGCGTCAGCACGATACGGAACGTATTGCGTCCGACCTGGGTGACGCGGCACGGATTGGTCACCGTCTCGAGGATCGGTACGCCGCCGGCCATGCCCGACAGGAATTCATGCGTCAGCGGCCGGTCGACCGAGACGATGTATTCCTTCTCGTGCTCGTGCTCGGCACGCAGCACACGATTGACGATGTCGCCATCGTTGGTGAGCAGGATCAGGCCTTCGGATTCCTTGTCCAGGCGGCCGATCGGGAAGACGCGCTCGCGGTGACCCACGAAATCGACGATGTTGTCCGGCACGTCGCGGTCGGTCGTACATTCGATGCCGATCGGCTTGTTCAACGCGAGGTAGACGCGCTCGGGTTTGAAGTTCAGTGGCCGGCCATCGAGCGACACCTCGTCGCCTGCCGCGATCCTGGTGCCGAGCACGGCGGTCACGCCGTTCACCGCGACGCGGCCGGCCTCGACCCATTGGTCAGCCTGGCGACGCGAACAGACACCCGTTTCGCTGAGGTACTTGTTGATCCGGACGCTGGAGTCAGCCACCGGACCGTCGCACCGTGTATCCGAGTTTGCCGAGTTCTTCGAGCAGCAGGTCGCGATGGTCGCCCTGGATCTCGATGACCCCGGCCTCGACGGTGCCGCCGCACCCGCAGCGTTTCTTCAGCCTGGTGGCCAGGGCATTGAGTTCGTCGCCGCCGAGGGGTACGCCCTTGATTACCGTCACGCCTTTGCCCTTGCGTCCCTTCGTCTCGCGACCCACACGCACGATTCCGTCGCCCGCGGCCACGGCGGGCAGTGCCGGCTTGCTGCGCTTGCAGCGGCACTCGGCCAGCGGGCGGGTACACTCGGGGCACAGGCGCCCGGGGCCGGTGGAATAGACGAGACGATTGGCACTCATCGGGTCGCTGCAGCCTCGGGAACGCTCCCTGAATACCGTCGACCTGCATTGTAAGCCATGGTCCAGCCGCACCCTAAGGCCGCGACAGTCTGATTGCTGCACCCGCATCGATGTCGTCGAAACGGTCTACGCAGGGTGCGTGGATCGCGGCACAATCCGCCCATGGCCGAACCCATCGTCGAGACTGAAACGGATCGCCTGCGGCTGCGCAGGCTCGACGCGTCCGATGCCTCCTTCATCCTCCGCCTCGTCAATGAACCTTCCTGGTTGCGGTTCATCGGCGACCGGGGCGTGCATAGTCTCGATGATGCGCGCCGCTACATTGCCGAAGGTCCGCAGCGGCTGTATGCCAATCACGGGTTTGGACTTTTCCTGGTCGAGCGTCGTAGCGATGCCTTGCCGCTCGGCCTGTGCGGGCTGATCAAGCGAGACACTTTGCCCGATGTCGACATCGGCTTCGCCTTCCTGCCCGAGCACTGGAGCAAGGGGTACGCGCGCGAGGCGGCTGAAGCCACTCTGCGGTATGCGCGGCAGCGGCATCACCTGTCGCGCGTGATTGCGATCACGAGTCTCGACAACGTTGCGTCGGGTCGCCTGCTCGAGCGGATCGGCCTGCAGGTCGAAGGCACCTTGCGTCTCGCCGGCAGCGACGAGGAGGTGCGCCTGTTCGGCACGACGTGTGTCTACCAGTTCGATGCGCCGAACACCCGTCCCGTATTCGATGGATTGTGGACGTCAGGACAGCTCTCGCAGGCCGACATTCAGCGCCTGCCGGAGTTCGGCATCGAGGCGGTCGTCAATCTCGCATTGCCGACTGCGACGAATGCGCTGCCCGGTGAAGCCGAGGCCGTCACGCGGCAGGGCATGGCCTTCGTGCAGATCCCCGTGCCTTGGGAAAAGCCCGAGCCTCGACACCTGCAGCAGTTCTTCGGCGTGATGGACGCGTTCGCCGGTCGCAAGGTCTGGGTCCACTGCGCCAGGAATTTCCGCGTCTCGGCGTTCGTCTACTTGTACCGACGCTTGCGTCTCCTGGAAGCGCACGAGGCAGCGCTGCATCCGCTAAGCACGGTGTGGCAGCCCGATCCGGTCTGGCAGGCTTTCATCGAGCAGGCGCTGTCGAGTCCGGATCAGGGCTCGGTTGCCGGCACCACCCGGTAGATCACGCCCGCGTAATCGTCAGTGACGTAGATGGCGCCGTCGGGGCCTTGCGCGATGCCGGCGGGTCGACCGAGAACGCCTGCGTCACCGAGGAAGCCGGTAAGGAAATCGCGCTCGACGATTTTTCCATCCGGTTGCCAGTCCAGGGCGACCACCTTGTAGCCGTCGGGCTGACTGCGATTCCACGAACCATGCAGCGCGACTAGTGCAGTGCGTGAATAACCTGCAGGCAGGTTCGCGCCGCGCAGGAATGCGAGCCCGAGTGGCGCATGGTGCGCGCGAAACGCGTGCACCGGCGTGACGGCACGCGCAGCCTCTGCCGCATGCCCGGCACCGAGGTCGGGATCGGGCACATCGGCGCCGTAGACGAACGGCCAGCCATAGAAGGCGTTCTGCTCGATGCGATTGAGTTCGTCGGGCGGGAGGTCGTCCCCCAGCAGGTCACGCCCATTTTCGGTCGCA
>JAABQQ010000098.1 GCA_011391405.1 Gammaproteobacteria bacterium | reverse complement strand
GATCGAGCCCGGGCCGATGCCGACCTTCACGGCGTCTGCACCGGCGTCGACCAGCGCCATCGCGCCCTCGGCCGTCACGATGTTGCCGGCAATGACCTGCTGGTTCGGCCACTTTGCCTTGATGCGCTTGACGGTCTCGATCACGCCGCGGCTGTGGCCGTGGGCCGTGTCGACGACGATGACGTCGACGCCATTCTCTCGCAGCGCCGCCGCGCGTTCGAGCGTGTCCGCACCCGTGCCGACGGCCGCGCCGACGCGCAGTGCGCCGCGCTCGTCCTTGCAGGCGCGCGGGAACTCGGTCGCCTTCTGGAAATCCTTGACCGTGATCATGCCCTTCAGCTGGAAGTCGTCGCCGACGACGAGCACCTTTTCGATGCGGTGCTTGTGCAGCAGCATGAGCACGTCTTCCTTGGGTGCGCCTTCACGCACGGTGATCAGGCGCTCGCGCGGCGTCATGACCTCGGAGACAGGCGCGTCGTAACGCGTCTCGAAGCGCAGGTCGCGGTGCGTGACGATGCCGACGGCCTTGCCATTGCGCACGACCGGCACCCCCGAAATGTTCTTGGAGCGCGTGAGCTCGAGCACCTCGCGGATGGTCTGCTCGGGCCGGACCGTGATCGGGTCGTGGATGATGCCGCTCTCGAAGCGTTTCACGCGCGCGACTTCCCGCGCTTGCGACTCGATGGTCATGTTCTTGTGGAGGATGCCGATGCCGCCTTCCTGCGCGATCGAAATCGCCAGGCGATGCTCGGTGACGGTGTCCATGGCGGCCGAGACGACAGGCAGGTTCAGCTTGATGCCGCGCGTCAGTTGCGTGGCCAGGCTGACCTCTGCCGGCAGGACCTGGGAATAGGCCGGCACGAGCAGGACGTCGTCGAAAGTGAGGGCTTCCTCGAGAATTCGCAGCATTGGGAGACCCGGAGCGAAAGGAAGCGCGGCATTGTACCCGCTCGGGGCTCGTTGCGTAAAACACCGTGACGGCCGGGTGCTGGCCGGCTTGAACGATAGCGACCGGCATCGGGGCCCGATCTTCCCGGATCACGGCCGGGGACGCCTTTAACCCATCCGTTGGCGCCCCGACCGGTAAGATTCGCCGATGGCCGACTCCTGGTTCGACGACGACGCAACGCCCTCACCGGCCGCACCGGCGCGCGAAATCTTCACGATCTCGCAGCTGAACGCACAGGCTCGGATGCTGCTCGAGCGCGGATTGGGCTCGGTCTGGCTCGAAGGCGAGATCTCGAACCTGGCGCGCCCCGCCTCGGGCCACTGGTATTTCTCGCTGAAGGACGAATCGGCCCAGGTGCGCTGCGCGATGTTCCGCAACCGCAGCATGCTGGTGCGCTTCCCGGTCAAGGACGGCGCCAGGGTGCTCGCGCGAGGTCGCGTGAGCCTCTACGAGGCCCGTGGCGAGTTCCAGGTCGTCATCGATCACCTCGAGGAGGCTGGCGAAGGTGCGCTGCGTCGCCGGTTCGAGGAACTCAAACGCAAGCTGCTGGCCGAAGGCCTGTTCGAGGCCGCACAGAAGCAGCCTCTGCCCACCCTGCCCCGTCGTATCGGCGTGATCACGTCCCCGACCGGCGCTGCGCTGCGCGACATACTGCACATCCTGCAGCGCCGTTTTCCAGCCGTGCCGGTCCTGGTCTACCCGGTTGCCGTGCAGGGCGAAGCCGCACCACGCGAAATCATCCAGGCGTTGCAACTCGCCGATGCGCGTCGCGAGTGCGACGTGCTGATCCTGGCCCGGGGCGGCGGCTCGCTCGAGGACCTGATGGCATTCAACGAGGAATCCGTCGCGCGCGCGATCTACGCTTGCGGCATTCCGATCATCAGCGGCGTGGGTCACGAGACCGACGTCACGATTGCCGACTTCGTTGCGGATGAGCGCGCACCGACGCCCTCTGGCGCGGCGGAACGCAGCGTGCCGGACAGCGCGGAATACCTGCGCACCCTCGGTGCGCTCGAACGCAACCTGGTCCAGAGCCTGCGCCGCAAGTTGTCGACGCTGCGACAGACGCTGCAGCAGTGGGAACGGTCGTTGAACCGACTGTCGCCGCGTGCACGACTGCAGCAGCATGCACAGCGCCTCGACGAACTTGAACAGCGCCTGCAGCGCGCGGTCCGTGCCCGGCTCGAACGCGCTCACGTCCGCCTGTCGAACGCGGAAGCGCTCCTCCGACGCAGCAGTCCGGCGCGGCGCCTCGCGCCGCTGCAGCAGCGACTGGACGTGGCGCAGCGTCGCCTGCCGATCGCGATGCAGCGACGGCTGCAGGCAGCGCGCGAGCGCTGCGAACGCTCCATGCGCACACTGAACGCTGTCAGCCCGCTGGCTACGCTCGAGCGGGGCTATGCCATCGTCACGGATGCCGGGTCGCACGTCGTCACCGATGCGGCGGTGCTCAGACCAGGCGCACAGATCGAAGCGCGTGTGGCACGCGGTTCCGTTCGTGCGACGGTCACGGACGTGTGCACGACAGACAGCGAGCCTGCAGCCACGCCGAAGAAGAAGGCAAAGCCAAGGCAATGACGAACGAGACAACCGTACCGTTGCGCACAAGGCTCGCCACGACGCGACGGGATTCATGCCGGGATTCGGTCGGGCGGGCCTGGCGCGTGCTCACACCGCTGCTCGTATCCATGAGCCTCGGCTTCGCGTCATCTGCGGCACGCGCTGCAGATGACGTCGCGTTGCCGCGCGACACGCGCGTGCCCGGCGGCATCGCGATCCTCGACCTCGGAGCGGGCACCGCATCGCCTGGCGCCGTTTATTACGGCAAGTACCGCGCGCCAATCGTGCGCACCACAGACGGCTGGAAAGCCATCGTCGGTATTCCGCTCGCGACCGAGCCCAGCCGGCAAGTGGTCAAGCTCGTGACACCATCGGCGAACGACAAGGGTCGCGAGATCGCGTTCAACGTCGAGCCCAAGGCGTACGCCACCCAGAACCTGACGGTCGAATCGCGCAAGGCCGACCCGCTGCCAGAGGACCTCAAACGCATCGACATCGAGACCGAACGCACCGAACGCGCGCTGGCCACCTACACCGAAAGCCGGTCACCGACATGGCGCTGGACCGTGCCGGTGCCAGGAGAACGTTCGGATTCGTACGGCAAGCGTCGAGTCTTCAACGGACTGCCGCGCAAGCCGCACAGCGGCATGGACATCGCTGCGCCGACCGGCACCCCGATCCGCAGTCCGGCGGCGGGCCGCGTCGTGGAAACCGGGGATTTCTTCTTCAACGGCAACACGGTGTTCGTCGACCACGGCCAGGGCGTGCTCACAATGTATTGCCACCTGAGCCGGATCGACGTGAAGTCGGGTGACGTGGTGAAGGAAGGCGACGTGCTGGGACTGGTCGGGGCGACCGGCCGGGTGACGGGGCCGCATCTGCACTGGGGCGTGAGCGTGAACCGGGCGATGGTCGATCCCGCGCTGCTGCTGGACAGGTGACAAGGGGAAATTGGAAATTGGAAATTGGGGACGCTCACCTATTACTCACCTATT
>JAABQQ010000097.1 GCA_011391405.1 Gammaproteobacteria bacterium | reverse complement strand
GACGAGGATATGCTGCGGTTGTACGCAATGTACAAGCAGGGCTCCGAGGGTGACGTCCAGGGCGAGCGCCCGGGCGCTTTCTCGTTCGTCGACCGCGCCAAGTACGACGCCTGGGCCAAGCTCAAGGGCACCGACCAGGCGAAGGCACGCGAGAATTACGTCAAGCTCGTCGAGCGGCTGAAGAAGACCTACGGCTGAACCTGACGTGAGCGCCGCGATCGCTGCCATCCTGGCGGTCGCCTTCGTGGTGCTCGCGGGCCTGCTGGTGCCACCCCTGCTGCGCCGGCGCCGGCGGCGACTCGCCTTCGGCCAGGTCCTGCCCGAGCCGCTGGGCGTCGCAATCGCGCGCAACGTTCCAGTCTCGCGCTCGCTGCCCCGGGACCTTACCCGCCGGCTCGAAGGACTCGTCATTTCCTTCCTTGCCGAGAAGCAGTTCGTCGGTTGCAACGGGCTTGCGATCACGGATGAGATCCGCGCGACGATCGCCGCGCAGGCGTGCCTGCTGCTGCTCGGTCGGCCCGGCCTGTACGACGAACTGCAATCGATCCTGGTGTACCCCGGCGCGTTCTGGGTCGAAGACGAAGTGCACGAGGACGATGGGCTGGTCACGCAGCGTCGCCGCGAGCTTTCCGGCGAAGCCTGGGACTCGCACCGGATCATCCTGTCCTGGGAAGACATCGAACAGACTGCGCGTCGGCCTGCGGACGGCTACAACGTGGTGTTGCACGAGTTCGCGCATTACCTCGATGCAGAAGGACGCGGCCTCGCACCTCTCCCAGCTTCACCTCTCCCGCTCTCGCGGGAGAGGTCGGCCAACAGCCGGGTGAGGGCAATCGACGCCTGGCACAAGGATCTGGTCGCCGAATTCGAAACGCTCTGCGACACGGTCGATCGCGGCGAGCCGACGTTTCTGGATCCCTACGCCGCCGAGGACGAGACTGAGTTCTTCGCGGTCGTCAGCGAGGAATTCATCGAGTGCCCGGCGGCATTGCGCACAGCGCATCCACGCTTGTATTCACTGATGCGCGAGTTCTACGGCATCGATCCCGTCGCCTGGGCGGAGGGTCGGTGAGGGCGAATTCTCGTCAAAGCCCGAGCCGGTCAGCCCCCCCCCGAGCGAGCCCGCGAGCTACTGCATGAAGCGGCGCAGCGAATGTCCGACGGACAACAGTTGCGGGCCATCCATGCGCCCGAGGATGTTGCGGATGACCGACCCCATGAGCTGCTGCACTCCGGTCATGCCGAGGCCAGCCGACTGCTCGACAACAAAGCCTGCCTTGGCGAGTTTGAGCGGCTTGATGAAGTAGTAGTCGAGACCCGCGTTGGTCAGTTCCACGGCGAGGTTGGCCAGCGCGCCACGGTGTACGGTGGGATCCCGAGCGCTCTCGAGCGTCGTGAGCATCGCCATCGTCCTCTTGCGCAGTTCTTCAGAGTGATAGAAGCGCAGGAACGGCTTGGCCGAGGAATCCGACGCAGCGGTGGCGAGCTTCGGGGACGCTGCGCGCTTCGCGGCAGGCTTGCGCGTAATCGGGGTGCCCATGCTCAGCCTGCGTACGAGACGAGCTCGGCGTGCAGCCGGGCCGCCGCCGCGGGATCAACCGCTGCACGACGGATGAGCGCCAAAGCGCCGGCCTGTTGCTCCGGGGTGGCGGACGCTTGCCCGTGCACGGCGACCGCGTACTCGCTCAGGTCCTGCACGAACACGCCAAACATCCGATCGACATGGTTCTCGTCGAGACCTGCGCAGGCGGCGGTGGTGCCGGTGCGTGTCCCACCCGGTGCGCCGTCGATGGCGAGGGCAGCTGCTTCCGCGGCCAGTTGTGCGTAGACGATCTGGGTGAAGATCTGGCCGATGTTGAGCAGGTAATCGAGGTCTTTGGCCTGCTCCCCGCGCGGCGCCGCCGTGGCCATCAGGTGTCCGAAAGCCTGCACCTGGCCGATGAAGGTCGCAACATTCGGCAGGCGCGAGAATCGCGCAAAGGCACCCCGCCAGTCGGGGAAGCCAATGCGCGACAAGCCGCTCGCCGACCCCTGTGCGAACAGGAAGGTGTCGTCGGCGGGGTCGAGCCGCACCGGCACCGGTGCGTACATCACGCCGTGTCCGGCCCCGGCCGCGGCAAACGCCGGCAGGAACTTGAGTACCAGCGCGAGATTGACGTGGACAGTCCCTTCCAGTTTCGGCAGCGTGCGGATGTGCCGTGTCGCCTGCTCGAAGTACGTGTCCTTCTCGAATCCTTTCGCTGCGATCACTTCCCAGAGCAGATCGACCACCCGCTCACCCTCGCTGGTGACCTTCATTTTCGCGATGGGGTTGTAGAGCAGGAAGCGGCGGTCCTCGGGTGAAGCGCTGCGCTCGTAATCCGAGCACCGCGCGCTGTAGAGCTTCATCGCGACCAGTCGGACGTAAGCGTCGGCAAGCAGTCGGCGCACGTGCGGAAAATCAGTGACGCGCGTGCCGTAGAGCACCCGGCGGTGGGCGTGCCCTATCGCCTCGACGAACGCATGCTCGGCGATGCCGAGGCTGGCCCACGCGAGCTGAACCTTGCCGACATTCACGGTGGCGAGCGCCGCATCCCACGCGGCCTTGCCCGTGTGCAACACGTCGGCCGGCGTCACGGGGTAATCCGTGAGCCGGAATTCCGACACATACATCTGGCCGTGCACGACATTCTGCACCAGCGTGTATCCGGGGTGCTTTGGGTCGGCCAGGAAGAACAGGTAGTCATCGGCGGGATTGGCCGACGGTCCCTCTGGACGCTGCACGCGACCGAACACCGACACGCGGGCGGCGCAGTTGCCATTGCCGATGTAGTACTTCTCGCCGCTGGCGCGCCAGCCGGCGCCGTCTGGGGTCAGCACCATGTCGGTGGAATAGATGTCGGCCCCGTGCTCGCGCTCCGAGAGTCCGAACGCGAACAGACCGCCCTGTGCGAGCAACTGGCCAACCAGACGTTTGGCCTCCGCATTCCCGCTCGTCCAGACCGGACCCAGGCCCAGCACGGTGACCTGCCAGGCGTACCAGTGCTCGAGCGAATACCAGGCCAGCAGCTGGCTCAGGTCGTTGTTGCGTGCGGTGTCCCAGCGGGCCGTCGTTGCGTCGGCTCCGCCGGTCAACTTTCCGACCGCGGCCGGCGTGCCGAAGCGGGCGAAAAAGCCTTCGCGGGCGATCATCTCCAGGAAATCGTCATACCAGGTCGCGTCGTGGCTTTCCGCTTTCAGGGCGGTGTGACCCTTGGCCTCAAAAAAGCGGCGCACGGCCAGCAGTGCGCGGCGAGTCGGCTCATCGTAATGAGCGGCGTCGTAGGCGGAGGGATGGAAGAGCAGCATGATTCAGTGACTCCGGGCGGCCGCAGGGGCGGTTGCGTCTACTTTTGACTACGCCGAGTCTACGCCGCACATCCGCGTGCGAGCATTCGCACGGCACAACGCGACAGTGAGTCCCGATATTGAATCGAACCCTGCCCAACCATCGCGCCAGGAGGGGCGTCTGAGGCGCCACCGTCACAGACGGCGGTGCGAGCTGCATAGCAGCGTATGCCTTCAGCCCGCGTTCCGAAAGCCGACGGTCAACGGGGAATAACGACCCGTTGCGGTAGTTCGC
>JAABQQ010000096.1 GCA_011391405.1 Gammaproteobacteria bacterium | reverse complement strand
GAGGTCGGTGCCCTCGGCGCCGTTGTCACCGAACACGACGAAGATCGTGTTCTCGTACTCGCCGATTTTCTTCAGGTGGCCGATGAGGCGCCCGATGTGGAAGTCGAGGTTCTCCACCATGCCCGCGTAGAGCTCCATTTTCTTGCCGAGGACTGCCCTCGACGCCGGCGCCAGCACGATGGGGTCGGGCACGAACCACATGCGCTCGGCGAGCTGCGTGCCTGCGGGCATGATGCCGAGTTCGACCTGTCGCTTCAGTCGTTCCTGCCGCACGGCGTCCCAGCCCTTGTCATACTCGCCGACGTGGCGCGAGCGCCACTCCTTCGGCAGGTGGTAGGGGTCATGTGGCGCCTGATGGGCCACGTAGGCGAAGAAGGGCTTGCCGTCGCCACGGTTGGCATCGATGTAGCCGATCAGCTTGTCGGTGTAGGTCTTCGTCGCGTAGTAGTCCTTGGGAAGGCTCGTCAGATAGCGACCGTCCTCGGTGAAGACCGACTGCGGCGATGCAGCGGTGAAGTTCGTCATGTCCCAGTAGCTGCCCGCGCCGTCGAGCAGCGAGAAGTCCCGCTCGAATCCGCGTGCGGCCGGGATCTGCTCCGGCGCCTTGCCGAGATGCCACTTGCCGACCATGTAGGTGTGATAGCCGGCGCCGCGGAGCAGTTGCGGCAGCGTGGCCACACGATTGTTGAGGTAGCCCTCGTAGCCGACTGCGCCGCGCTGGTTGGGGGCGGTCCACTCGTCCATGTTGCCCAGGCCGTTCAGATGCGTGTCGACGCCGCTCAGCAACATGGCGCGCGTGGGCGAGCAGCTGGCGTGTGTATAGAAGTTGGAAAAGCGCACGCCGTCGTTGGCCAGCGCATCGAGGTTCGGCGTCTTGATCTCGCTGCCGAACGCACCCATGTCGGAATAGCCCAGGTCGTCGCCGAGGATGACGACGATGTTTGGCCGGCGAGGCGCGTCGGTGGCGTCGGCTATTGAGGGCGTGCCAATCGACGCGAAGACGCCGGCGATGCCCAACGCCATCAATAGTGGTCTCAGCCTGCCCGGCTTCATAGCTTTGCCAGGCAATGGGTACTGCAGCACGTTATTCATTGCCAACTCCATCCTGTATCCCTGCATCAGAATTCCACCTCGATTCCACGCGCTTTCGCGACTTCGTATATCGAATTGAAAGTATTTGCCGTATCCGACGGCGCGTGCATAAGCTCATTGCGGAATTCCCGATACGCGCTCTCGACGTTCGCGAACAGACGCGCCGGGCTTCGCCACTCTCGATAGGGTCCGAATCCGATCCGTTTGGCGGCCTCCAGGGCATTTAGGCCCTGCGCGAAGCACCGCCTCGACTCCTCGCGCACGTATTCGAGGTACGCCTTTAGCTCCATCGCACCTTCAATCCCGCACAGAGGGCCGTGCCCGGGAACGATGACTTCCGGATCGAGCCAGAGGATGAGGTCGAGGGCCTGCAGCCATTTCGTGCTGGTGCCATGCCAGCCCATGGGCGTGCACTGACGGAAGACCACGTCTCCCGCAAAGACAACCCCTTCCGCGGGCACGTGAACAATCGTGTCCCCGACCCGGTGGCATGGCCCGACGTGAATCATGTGAACCTCCAAGCCTTCGAGATCCAGCACGAATCGTTCGTCGAACAGCGTCGCCGGAAGCGTCGGCTCGATCCCGTCGAAGTCGTAGTCCTGCCCCAGCTGCCTACCGATTGCTAGTACGCCCGGACGGGTTGCCTTGAGCATTAGACGAGAGAGCAAGCCATCGAAGCCACCGAGCAGCGCTTGGAATTCCCTCGGGGTGGCAGCCTGCATCATGCGGTCCGGCACCGTTCGATGCGCGATAATCTCGGCGCCCGAAAAGACCTGGTTGCCCCACACATGGTCACCGCTCTCGTTGGTATTGACCACGCGCTTCGGCACGCCCTGCCAGATGCTGCCGAACAACTCAGCCATTCGACGCGCGTGGGACAGGTCAGATTGCGTGTCGACGAGGACGCCGCCGCCGCGGTTGATGAATCCCGAGTTCGAGTCGCATAGACGGCCCTTCTCGTTCAAGACCGCAAAGCAACTTTCGCTTATTTGTTGCAATTTCATAGGGCGCCGCGTCCGAAGTATCGACTTGCGTTTCGATGAACAATTGAAGTCTGGCAACGGCACCGTGAATACCAGCTGATCCGGACCGGAGCCTCTGCCTCGCTGGAACTACAGCCACTGCTACACTTTCCCGACTTGGCACGTAGTCGTCTATCGGAATTCCGCAGAACGCATTCGTGAAGCACCCTCCGTTCACCAGCACACAGCCTGCAGTTTCGGTCGTCGAGATCAGCGATCCCACGGCGGTTGGCGCCGGTATTGAGCTGATCGAGCAGGATGCTGTACAGCTCCAGGAGATGTCGCTTCGGGCGCGCCGAGTGATTGTTCGTCTCGGGGCGTCTGCGGTCGTTTTCTATTCGACCAACCGTCGCGTGCGGACGCGCACGAGCGCCCGCAAGGGCCTGCTTGCTTACGTCATGTTTGGACCAAAATCGAGCGGGACTGTGAACGGACTACCGGTGAGCGCAGGCTTGATGCTCGCGGCAGCGCCCGATTCGGAGGCCATCTTTGTAGCCGACGCCGGGTACGAGAGCATTACGTTTCTGCTTTCGCCAGACGAGATCCGTGCGCATCTCACGGCCCGCCAGCGCGAAAGCGAGTTTCGTGTGCCGCGCGGCGTGGAATCGCTGCAGGTCGACCGCGATAGTGCTAGGAAGCTATTCGAGTGGGGCAAGCGACTGGTGGATACTGCCGCACGGCAACCGGCACTTTTCAACGAGCGGGAGACGGAACGGAACGCGGCCCACGTCGAGTTGGTCGAGCTTCTATTGGGAGTCCTTGGCGGGGCACACGACTTCGAGCCTAGCCAGAGCGACCGGAACCGGCAGGCGCAGACTCTCATCGTCAAGATCGCCGAAGAGTTTGCCTTGTCGCAATCCGATGATCACCTCTACGTCAGCGACCTGTGCAAGGTCGCCGGAGTGAGCGAGCGCACCCTGGAGTACGCATTCAAGGCGGTCATGCGATTGACACCGGTGACTTACCTGATCCGACTCCGATTGCACCGCGTGCGCCGGGTGCTCCTGGCAGCGACTCAGGGATCAACCACGGTGTCCACCGAGGCGCTCAACTGGGGCTTCTGGCACTTCGGAGAGTTCTCACGCGCCTACAAGGATTGCTTTGGTGAACTCCCATCGGACACCCTGCGACGAAAGCCGGGAGAGCTGCAGACATGAATCGTGGCGCCGACGCTGCGTAGACGCGGCAATAATGCAATCGGACCACGGAGGGAAACCCTAGGCAGCAATGCGCGGCCGCCCACTGCATTCAGTCCGGAGTCCTCGCCCGGCATACGTTGCACGGCCGGCCAGTGGACAACACTTGAGGACTGCGTGCTCTGAACGTCAGCTTTCAGAGCCTTGGATGACAGCTTCCGGGTTGCTCGAACTTCTGCAACGGGTCGACTTGCGTCAATCGGGCGTTTGACTTGCTTCGGCCAGAAGCGTTGTGCCCGATTCGGCATGGGGCGTCCCGATTGCGGACGTCCCAAGCCTTCCCGGAAACAAACGGTGCCC
>JAABQQ010000095.1 GCA_011391405.1 Gammaproteobacteria bacterium | reverse complement strand
GCAGCGATCCTGAAGGAGCACGGCGGCGGCAAGGCGCGCCGCGTGGGTCAGAGCGAATTGCGAATCGTGGACCTGCCGCCGGGGCTGGAGAAGCAGAGCGTGGAGAAGCTGTCGCGGCATCCGCATATCGAGTTCGCCGAAGTCGACATGCTTGTCTCGGAGGCGCTTGTCACGAACGACCCCTATCTGGGTAGCCAATGGCATCTGCCGAAGATCGCCGCCGGCACCGCCTGGGATACGACGTCGGGCAGCGGTGTGACCATCGCGATCCTGGATTCGGGCATCGACACCAAGCACCCCGACCTCGCTGGGCGGCTGGTGGCCGGATACAACTTCGTCGACAAGAACACCAACACTGAGGATGTGCGCAGCCACGGCACCAAGGTTGCCGGCTCGGCTGCGGCCGCGCTGAATAATGGCGTCGGCGTTGCGTCCGTGGCCGGGCAGGCGAAGATCATGCCGATCCGCATCTCCGACAGCTCCGGTTCCGCATACTTCAGCAACATCGCGGCCGGTCTGACCTGGGCTGCGGACAACGGCGCACGGGTCGCGAACATGAGCTTCAACGGCGTTGCCGGCAGTTCGTCGGTGCTCAGCGCCGCGAAGTACATGAAGGACAAGGGTGGTTTGTCGTTCGTCAGCGCCGGCAACGACAACGTGGATCCGGGCTATACCAACACGACTTCAATGATCATCGTCGCGTCCACCGACCAATACGACGCCAAGTCGAGCTTCTCGAACTTCGGCGATCACGTTCATCTGTCGGCGCCGGGTTCCAGCATCTACAGCACGACCTGGGGGCAGACCTATGCCTCGGTGAGTGGTACGTCGTTCTCCGCGCCGATCGCCGCCGCCGTGGCCGCACTGGTGATGTCGGCCAACCCGAGCCTAACCAACGTCCAGGTGGAGAGCATCTTGTTCTCGACCGCGGTTGACCTGGGTACGGCAGGGCGCGACATCTATTTCGGCTATGGTCGCGTCGACGCTGCTGCTGCTGTGGCCGCAGCCAAGAAGACGGTGTCGGCGGCCGACACGACTGCGCCGACGGTGTCGATCGCGGCACCGCTGGGCTCCGCGACGGTGACCGGGTTGGTGCCTGTGGATGTGTCTGCGTCCGACAACGTCGGCGTGACCAAGGTGGAATTCCGCGCCAATGGCAGCCTGGTTGCGACCGACACCTCGTCGCCATACGCCTTCAGCTGGGACTCGACCGAGGTCGCCAACGGCATGTCCAGCCTGGTCGCCACGGCCTATGACGCCGCGGGCAATGCGCGCTCGTCGGCGACGGTTTCGGTGAATGTGGCCAACAACGTGGTCGTCGACACGACGCCGCCGTCGGTGACCGTCAGCAACCCGGTCGATGGCAGCAAGGTAAGCGGAAGAGTGTCGATCAAGGTCAGCGCATCGGACAACAGCGGGACCAGTGCCTTGCGCCAGACCCTGTACATCAACGGCACGCAGATGGCGGCCACCTTGGGTGGTAACCTGAGCTACAACTGGGACACGCGCAAGATCCCCGCGGGTGCTTACACCGTGACTGCTCAAGTCAGGGACGCAGCGGGCAACTCATCGACGAAATCGGTGAGCGTATCGAAGTAGCACCTCGACGCTTGTGGCATGGGCGGCGGCAGTCGCCCAACCGGAATCGCGCGACGTGGCGGGCCGGAGACGCAGAAAGACCCGCCTTGGTGGGTCTTTTCGTTTTTGGGGAGGGCCAGCGCACTTGCGGCGACAGCGCGTGGCCGACCGGCCAGCTACTGCGAACTGGATGGCGCTGAGAAATCGAGCTCGATGGATCCAGGCGCATGCGATGGTCCTGGTGCTTGGCCAAGTGTGGGCTCGATGCCGGAAAACTTTACAGTTGACCGTGAACGCATCGATCGACCAGTAGACTTCTCATTGAGAATCAAAGACTTGCGATACATGGCCCGCGACTTGCTTATTGATGATTGCTTGGATCCAATTCAAATCAATCATCGCAGTGAGGAAACAATGGGAACCAATCTGACTTCTATCAAGCGCTTCGGTGTCGGGGCGGCGGTCCTGCTCGCCGCTATGTCTGCCAGCGGGCTGGCCGCTGCCGCTACTGTCAAGTGCGCCGACCCGGTGCTTACCGGCCAGGACCGTCAGTACCAGACCAGCGGAGCAATTGACTGCGTCTGGGGAGCCAAGCCTGGGAATATTGGTCAAGGGAATCCCGGCAATGACGATTTCCTCCTAGGGAACGGCGTCAACGACGCGCTCTATGGGGATGCCTCCACCGCCGGTGAGAGGTTCGGGCGGACCTGGACTACGATCGACTCCCAGAACTACAACGAAGGGAACAACACGTTCCCCGCATTCAGCGGGCTCACGCTGAGCAACGTCGATAGCGACTCTTTCAACTGGCTTCTGACGGACGCCACTTACGGCGAGTACGCCCTCGGCCTGAAGGACGGCGGTGATCCGGTTTGGGCAGTATTCCTGCTCACGTCGACCTCGGGCCTTGCCGAAATCATATCAAGCGGTGGGTCCTGGTCGCACGTCGTCTTGTACGGAACCGGCACTCCAGACACCGATGACGACACGACCGACGATGACGAGACGGTTCCCGAACCCGCGACCCTGGCGCTGGTCGGGTTGGCGTTGGCCGGCATGGGCATCGCCCGTCGTCGGGGCCGCAAGCAGTAATCCGGACTTCTGAATCGCCTTGTCCAGAGGGCCCGCATCGCGGGCCCTTTGTCATTCCGGTCCAGGTCTGCCTGCCCAGCTTGCAGTGCTCGTGATCGACTCCACGGGGGTTGCACCGAGCGTCTGCAGCGGCTTCTGCGCTCGAGGCGGCCGGTCGTCAATCCGTCACGGCCGCGCCGCGCCGTGACGCGTGATCCACTTGTACAGTGACCGGATGACGTCCGAGATGAGATTCAGTTGATGACGAGACGCACCCGGCTCTGGCTCCTGCTCTTCGCGCTCGTCCTGGTGGCGGCTGCTGCAGGATTTGCCGCCTTCCAGTACAGCCTGAGCCAGCGCCGATTCGATGCGGCGTCGCTGGAGGTCTATTACTCGCGCATCAGTGTGCCGTCGGCGCAGGTCGTGGGGCAGGACGAAGTCAACGGGGGCATCGCGGCGGCCGCGGACTATTTGCGCCGGTTCAGCGAGCCCTCCGGGCAGTTCGTCTACCTGGTGAACATGAACCCGTCGGTGACGGTTCCTCCCGCGTATAGCTTGCTGCGTCACGCCGGCACCATCTACTCGTTGGGCATGGCCAATTCGGTGTTGCCCGACGAGTCCACGGTGCAGGTCATGAAGCGTGCGACCGACTTCATGCGCGGGTGCTGCCTGTCTCGCCTCGACGAGGCGAGCGCCTTCGGAATCTGGGAACCGCCAGAGATCATGCACAGCGCTTCGCCACCGACCTACAAGCTGGGTGGTGCAGGCCTAGGCTTGATGGCGATGGCGAGCATCGAGTCCATACGGCCCGGCACGGTGCCTGCGGACGAAATGCTGGGCCTGGCGGCTCTGGGCCGATTTCTGCAACGCTCGAATGGCGACTTCCACGGCAGCTATGTGCCTAGCGATGGTGGAAAGAAGCCGCTGCAAGTGCTGTTCTACCCCGGGGAGATGGCGCTGGGCT
>JAABQQ010000094.1 GCA_011391405.1 Gammaproteobacteria bacterium | reverse complement strand
AAGTTGCAATCGCAGCCGCGTTGTCTTCGATGTCTACCTCCTCGATGAGCGCGCCCACCTTCAAAGCGGCGGCCGGGCTTTGTGCCCCCTGCACTAGAAGCGTGTCGTACAGCGCCTGCAAGTCCGGGTTCGCGAATTCGCCAATGAGCTTACCCGCAGCCGGGTCGGGCAACTGGTAGTTGTTGAGCATGCGCAGCATCGCATCCATGTGTTTCTGCTCAGCGGCAGCGATAGCGATGAACGGCGCCATTTCCCATGTCTCGGCTAGCGTGAGATAGACATCGCGCGCGAGCTTCTCTTCTTCGCGCATGAAGGCCATGTCTGCGGCTTCATCCGCGGTCGGCACGGTGTAGGTGAACGTCAAGGGCACGGCGGGTCGCACCGCGCGACCGCTCGCTGGATTGGCATTGCCCGCGTACAGCGGTGCGCTCGCCAGCACGGCGAGGGAGAGTGCGGCGATGGTGAGTGTCTGTTTGAACATGAGTGACTCCTGGGTTATCGGTGGCGAGTTCGCCCCCGGGTGAAACCGGCTACCGGCCTCGGCTGCCACCGCCTAGCGATCCAGGGCCCGGTCCGCGGCTTGCTGCGCGGCTGCCTCAGGCGCAGCGGCGGCCGCGCCTGCGACGAGCCGATGCGAGAGCAGGAGCAGCGGAGCGATCATGGGGTGGATTGAGGTCAGTCACAGAACGATTGATGGCAATTCTGGGCAACGGGTATTGCGCGCTCATTGCCGGAGCGCAACAGGATGTATCAGTTTGTTTCGCGAAGTGTTCGCGTGGTCGCAAACTGGATACCATGTCCTCCATTGCCGCAGCCTTTCGCTGCGGGAAGGAACACTGCGCGATGAGCGGGACGGCAGCAGTACGGATTCTTGTGGTCGATGACGACGTCGCATTGCGCGATCTGGTCACCGATTACCTCACCTCCAGCGGCTTCGCGGCGGAGGGCGTCGGCGACGCCGAGGCCTTTCGAGCAAGCGTCGCCGGCCACAGGCCCGACCTCGTCATTCTCGACCTGATGCTGCCCGGCGAAGATGGCTTGAGCCTGCTGCGGTGGCTGCGCGCCACCGGCGGCCCGCCCGTGATCATCGCCTCGGCGCGCGGCGAAGAGGTGGACCGCGTGATCGGGCTCGAAGTGGGCGCCGACGATTACCTGCCCAAGCCGTTCGGGCCGCGGGAACTGCTCGCGCGCGCACGCGCGGTGCTGCGGCGAGGCACGCACGCCGACTCGGCGCCGGCGCCGGAGCGCGCCGTCTTCGGCCCCTTCCGCGTGAACCTCGCCAGCCATACCCTGGTCGGCGCAGACGGCGAAGTCAATCTCACGGCCGGCGAGTTCACATTGCTGCGGGAGTTTCTGGATCACCCCAATCAGGTGCTGACACGCGACCGTCTCATCACCCTGATCAAGGGCTACGATCGATCGCCGTTCGATCGCAGCATCGACGTGCGCGTTACGCGCCTGCGCCGGAAGATCGAACCCGACCCAGACAGCCCGATCTACCTGCGCACCGTCTGGGGAGAAGGCTACTTGTTTACCCCACAGGGGCAGGCCACTGCGTGACCTCCCGGCCGTCGCTGTTTCGCCAGGCCGCGATCTCGATCGCCACCGGGCTCCTGGTGTTCCAGTTGATCTCCGGCACTGGCGTGCTGATGTTCATCCTGCTGCCGTTGGCGCAGCGCTCGGCCGACGATTTCGCTGCGTTGCTGGTCCTGTCGGCGCGTACCTGGGTGGAGCTACCGCCCGAAACGCGGCCGGCTTTTGTGCTCGAACTCGAGTCCGGTCACGGCCTCGGTCTCCAGGAAGTTGGAGAGGCGACAGGCGAGGACGTCGGGCACCACCACCCCTACATGAGTTTCCTGCGCACGGCGCTGGCGCGCCGGGTCGACGCCGATGCCGTGCCGCAGGTGACCGAGACCGCGGACGACCGTTTTCACGCCGATATCCCCATGGCTGGGCGCGTGCTCCGCTTCAGTTTCTCCGCCGATCGCGTCAATCCGCAGCCGCTGCTCACGCTGGGCTTGACCATCGTCGCGGCGCTGCTGGTCGCCGGGGTCCTCGCCTGGGTGCTCGCGAGGCGGGTGAGCGCGCCTTTCGCGCGCTTTGCGGCGGCGGCGCGACAGATCGGTGCGGGCGAGCGGCCCCCGGAACTGCCCGAGTCGGGCGAGCGGGAATTGGCCACCCTGGCACGCGTGTTCAACACGACGGCCGCGCAGCTCGCCGCGCAACGCGAGAACCAGAATACGCTGCTGGTCGGCATCTCCCACGACCTGCGCAGCCCGCTGGCACGGCTCAGGATGGCGTTGGGAATGCTGGCCGAGGAGCGCGAATCGCCGCTCGTGGCGCGCATGGAAAGCGATGTCGCGGCGATGGATGCGCTGATCGGCGCCCAACTCGCGTTCGCGCGCGCCCGCGAGCGCGAGCCGGCGTCTCCCACTGATGTCGATGCGCTGCTCGGCGAAATCGTTGCTGCGGCAGGCGGCCAGGCGCCAGCGGCGATTCGCCTGCGGACATCGGGGATCCGCTGCCTGGCGACCCTGGCGCCGGTCGCGCTGCGTCGCATCCTCTCCAACCTCATCGACAACGCGCGCATCCACGGGGCGCCACAGGACGTCGAGGTGGTGCGCCGGTGCTGTGGCAGCACGGTCCTCATCGGCGTTCGCGATCGTGGTCCGGGGATTCCACCGGAGTTGCGCGACGCCGTCTTTCGTCCGTACTTCCGTATCGAGGTGTCGCGCAGCCGCGCCACGGGGGGCAGCGGCCTGGGTCTCGCGATCGCCCGGCAGCTGGCCGACACGCACGGCTGGCAATTGGCGCTCAAGCCACGAGTGGGCGGCGGGGCCAGTTTCTGGCTGGCGATTCCCCAGGCGGCGTCGGCAGTGCCGGAGTCCCCGTCAGTCATGGAAGGGTGACCCGTAACACCGAGCATTTCACCTGATGGAAAGTGCTCAAGTGCGAGCGGATGATCCTGGAACGCGGAGTTGCGGTCGGCGAGGGCGAGGTGCCGCAGATGCCGCGCTTCGGCCACGAGGACGAGACCGGTCAGCCGGAGTTCTCGTGTCAGGGCTATCGCGACATCCTAATCGACCGGCGCGAGCGTGGCGACCTCCCGCTTGCACTTCAGCCCACGCGCAAGCGTGCGAGTGGGATGCCGCGGCTGCCGGCCCCGTCGGCGCCGCAACAACCTGAAACAACCTGTCACTGATGCGCAATCGCTAGACCGTCTTCGCAGCCGAGAATGTCGTCAGAAAGGATCCTGTCACTACCATGAACCCCCGCTTCGCACGCGCTTTGTTGCTCTCGGGCTCGCTGCTCGCATTCGCTGCCGAAGTGATGGCGGACACTGCCACCCCGCCGGCGTCGGTCGCCGAGAGTCCGATGCCGGCTGCGGGAGCGATGACGGCGCCCCCCAATGGGGACAGCGGTCCGCAAAAGGAGAAAGACGCCAAGAATAAGCCCGTCCCGGCGAAGGTCGTCGCAGCGGGCACCAATCCGCGAGCACCGGCTGACCCACCGCTCCGCTTCGGCATCGGCTTCGAAGCGCGACGTGCCATTGGTTCCGGCGGGCGCGGTGGGGTCGGTAACGATGTTGCTGGAAATGGCACAGGAGCCGGTAGTGGTGCCACTGCCAGCGCTGGTGCTGGTG
>JAABQQ010000093.1 GCA_011391405.1 Gammaproteobacteria bacterium | reverse complement strand
ACCCGTGCGGTCGAGATCTTCAGGGTCGCGGGCCGTGACGTGCGCAAGATCGGGACGCACCTGTATGGCCAGGTCTTTGAGAAGGCCGAGGAAGTGCCGCTCAAGGCGGCGGGCACCCGTGCCCGCAAGGCGAAGCGTGCCGTCCGGAAGTCGACCGCGCGCGTCCGTAAAGCCGCTGCCTGACGATCGGCTTCTGCCGGTCTGGCCCGGCAGCCCGCCAAACCTGCCATCATTTGCGAGGGGGATCGCAAATGACGGGCAGGTTGTCGGACCGCGTGCTCTCATGGATCGACTCGAGCCTGGCGGCATTCGGTCATGGCTTCATCGTCGCGTGGACCAGGGTTGAGCGCAGTTACCGGCGGCCGTTTGCGCAAGTCGCGCTGCGGCTGAAGTTCGCGTTCTACCCGCTGCTCGCACTCGGCGCGATCGCCTGGCTCGCCTGGGACTGGAGCCACGCCCGCTCGCTCAACTCGGCTGAGGATGCGATCTTCGATCGCGTGGTGCAGTGGCGTCCGTTCGAGCCGCAGCCCTCCGGCCGCGTGGTCGTCGTCGAAATCGACGAGTGCTCGATCGAATATTTCCGCGCGCGCAACGAAGGCGGCTGGCCGTGGAGCCGGCAACGGCACGCGGATCTGCTCGACCAGCTCGATCGTGCCGAGGTGGGCTTGGTCGGATACGACGTGCTGTTCGTCGATTCCTCGCCAGGAGATCCCGCTGGCGACGAAAGCCTCGAAGCAATGGCCAGGGGCGGCGGCGGCCGGTTCGTTTTCAGTTCCACGCGACTGCATCCTGACTACGACGAGGGTTCGCCGTTGCGGGCGTCGCAAGCTCCTGCGGCGTTTCCGCTGCAGCTCAGTCCACGATTTGACCCGCAGGTTGCCTTGCTGCTGCCGTACGGCGAGGCAATGGCCCGCTACAGCGCGATTGCCAATGTCACGCGCAATGCCGACGGCGTACTGCGTGACATTCCGTTGCGCGAGACTGTTGGCGACTGGGCGTTGCCGTCGCTGCCGTTGCGCCTGGCGACGACCGCTACCGCGCGATCGCCAGGCGACCTTGCCGCCGTGGTGCGACCGAACTGGCGCCAGGACACGCGGTTGCCGCGCATCAGCGCCGCCGACTTGTTGACCGGCCAGCCTGTCTGTCGCGATGCGACGACGAAGCCACCTGCACTGCAGGGTCGCGTGGCGCTGGTCGGCTACACGGCGTCCGGACTCAATGATGCCAAACCCACCCCCGTCGATCCCGTCATGCCGGGCGTCGAGGTCCTGGCCGAGGCGACGGAAGCATTGATCGCCAGCAGTGCCATTCGGGCGCCGCCGGCGTGGCTCAAGTACATCATCGCCATGTTGCTCGCTACGCTGACAGCATTCGCCTTCTACCGCGGCGAACCGGCCACCGACATCGACTCGGTCTTCGTCGCCGCCAACGTGACCATGTTGACGGCCGCGTTCGTCGGACTCACTTTCTTCGGGTTCTTCTTCGACATCTTCGCCAGCGTCGGCTTCGTCAGCCTGATCTTCGGCCTGTGCCGGCTGTACGCAGGCATACAGCGCGGGCGCGCAGTGGGCAATGGCGACTTCCTGCGCGAGTTCGCGCCGGACCGGGATCGCTGGCTGGCAATCGCGCGTCTGCGCTTCGTGCCCGACGCGCAACTCGACGCCAAGGCCGCGGCGCGACGGCGACGCGAGTACCGCCGCCGGTTGCGACGCTTCCTGTATGCCGGCAGCGACGCGGTAATGCTGGAGGGCGTGGTGGAGCGCAAGAGCTGGCTGCACGAATCCCTGGACGACTTGATGGTGCTGGTGTGGCATGGCGAAACCGAGGCCGCGGCTCGCGCTGCCGCCAGGCACGATCTCGCCAGGCTCGAACGGCAACTGGCGGAATACGACGCGCGACTGCCCGATGACGGCAGCGTGCGACTGGCATTCGCTTGCGCCGAGATCGACGATGGCGCCACCGACAGCGATCGCGGTGAGCGCCGGCGCCTGCGCGAGCTGGTCGGCCAGGTGGTGGCCGCCTCGAGCGAATCGCCGTTGGCGCGGCGAACCGTGTTCTTCGATACTACGGACGTGTCGTCGGGAGGCTCGTGATGCGCAGCATTCCATTCATTCTGTCGGCGGCCGCACTGCTCGCGTCGAGCCTGAATGCCACGGAGCTGCCGGCCGTCGTGCACAAGCCCGCTGCCGACGTTTATGCCGAACCCAGATTTGACTCGCCCAAGGTGGCGACCTTGCAGCGCGACACGGCAGTCAGGATTTCCGCGCAGCAGGGCCTGTGGTACCAGTTACTGATGTCCGCTGGAGCGCCGGGCTTCGTGCGCGTCAATGACGTGCGCGTGACCTATGCCGGCGCCGAGGATGGCGAAGCCAACCTGCGCGTGTTGATGGGTGGCAAGGCAGGCAAGGGGCGCGTCACCGAAACCGCAGGCGTGCGTGGCATCGAGGAAAGTGACCTGAAGTCGGCAGCATTGAACGAGGGGCAACTGAACGCGATGGTCGGTCATCGAGTCGATGCGTCCGCTGCCGCCGCGTATGCCGCAGAGCAGGATTGGCAGGCGACAGCCGTGGCGTATGCCGGAGAAGCCAAAGCCGCCAGGAAGTCCGGGAAGCCGCCAGCCGAACCTGCGGTTTCGAAATCGGAACTGGCGAAATCCGTCGGCGGCCTGCTCGGCTCATTCGGCGTCAACGTCGGCACGAAGCTGGACACGGCCGCCAAGGTGGTACCGAAGTCCGAGGACGAGCTGGCGGCGGAGGAGATCGCACTCGGCCCGGAAATTGCGGGCCGCATTCTTGGCGCGCGTCCATTGTGGGACGATGCGAGCGCGCAACAACGCGTCAATCTGGTCGGACGCTGGGTGGCTTCGCAAACGAGTCGTCCAGAGCTGCCATGGACCTTTGGCGTGATCGACACACCCGAGGTCAATGCATTCGCTGCACCGGGTGGCTACATCCTGGTCACGCGCGGGCTGTACCAGCTGCTGTCGTCGGATAGCGAACTCGCGGCCGTGCTGGGCCACGAGATCAGTCACTGTGTGCAGCGCGATCACTACAACGTGATCCACAAGCAGGAGCTGGCGACCGTCGGCAAGGACCAGGCGGTGCAAAACGTCACTGTCGGCAATGACAGTGTCGCCGGCAACTACGCCAGGCGTTACGCCGAGAAAAACGGCGCGGCCATCATGCTGACATCGCTGGATCGCGAGGCCGAGTACCGCTCGGACGAAGCTGCGGAGTTCTATCTCGCCCGTGCCGGCATGAATCCGCTGACGCTGTACGCCGTCCTGCAGAAACTCACCGCACTCGGCAGCGAGTCGGCAAGCCTGGCGCAACTCTACAAAACGCACCCGCCGCTGGATGGGCGGCTGGATCGCATCGATCAGCGTGGCTACGGCGCGCTGGCAACGTTCACGACGCGGGAGTGATTGCCGGGACGCGTTCGCTCACGGACGCCCGGCTGCATTGCCAACATAGAGGGCAAGGAAGTGATCGACACGCCGCCAGAGCGTGAAGTGGAAGGGGCCTGGGTCAAACTGCGCCGCCGCAAGGTCGTCCAGTGGGGTGTCGCTTATGCAGCGACCGCCTGGACCCTGCTGCAGGCCCTCGAGTACGCAGTCGATACCTTTCACTGGCCCGAGCCGATCCGGCAATTTGCCACCCTTGCCGTGCTGGTGGGGCT
>JAABQQ010000092.1 GCA_011391405.1 Gammaproteobacteria bacterium | reverse complement strand
AGGTTCTTCTTCGGGGTAAGGTAGCCGACGAACAGTAGATAATTCGCGGGCAGCCCGAAACGTGCGATGCATGTGTCGTCGATTGCCCGCGTCGTGTTGAAGCGCGCATGGTCGATGCCGTTGTAGACGACCTGTGTGCGTTCACCGAGCCGGTAGAAGGCCTCGATGTCGTTCTTGGTCGAGTTCGAGATTGCGACCAGGCGAGCGCTCGACCGGAGGATCAGCGGAAAGGCGTAACGGTAGAGCAGGCCGTCGATGCGATGCGGGCGTACTTCCGGATGCTTGAGACTGGCCAGATCGTGGATCGTCGTCACCACCGGGCACCGGGCGCCGAGCGCGAGGTAGTTGGTGAGGTTGTGGAAGATGTCCAACGAATGCCGACGTGTGATCCGGCCAATTTCGACGGCATACCTCAGCCGAGACGCGATGCCATCGACGTTGCGATAGACGATCTGCTCGACGTTTGGTGCGCGCAAGGAGGGAATCTCCGCGGGAACGACGACGAACAGTTCGTCATCGGTGCATAAGCGGATCAGATTGGAAACCACCTCCCGCGTATAGGTGCCTTCCCCCGATGGTTGATGGATGCGCGTCGCATCCAACCCGATCCTCATCGCCATTCCTGTTGTGAAAGGATGGCGCAGACGGGGCGATCGTGGGCAGGCGTCATGCCGGCTCGTCCGCCGCAACGTTGGTGGCGGGAGTCTCGGCTTTCACCGGCTTGCTCGCCACCACCCAGACGCCGGCCCCCATCTCAGGCTGCGCCGATCTGCCGAGCCAGGCGACGAAATTCAGCAAGGGAAAGCACAGCGCATAGATCAGCCGGTTGCGTTCCTCGGCTGCCGTGATCCAGTAGCTTGCGTTGTTGGCCATGTTCTCGAGGAAGCCATAGCTGAACGCGGAATCGGCGACGACGAAGCCCGCCTGCCGTACGCGCTCGACGATCTCGGGCATGTGGTAGCCCGGGCGCACATGGCCGGGAACGTCGAAATTGACATGCCAGCCGAACACGGGCCAGCGCCGGTAATAGTGCGGCACATGAACGACCAGGCGACCGCCGGCGCGAAGCGCGCGGAATATGCGTTCGAGGACGGAACGGTCGTCCTCGATGTGTTCGAGGTTGTCGATGGACACCACAAGATCGTAGGCGTCGACGGCTTCCAGTTCGGTGAGATCGCGCGTCGCGAAGTGGCAGTTGTCGGTGCCGATCGCCTGGTTCAGCGCGGCGTTGCGCGCCTGGACCGCCGCATCCTGATCGATCGCATCGATGCGTGCCTGCGGATAGCGCCGGGCCAGGGCGCGGGCGATCACGCCGCGGCCGCAGCCGGCGTCGAGCACGCGGCTCGCGGACGGCGGGAGATGATGCAGCAGGCCGCGCAAGCGGATGCGCAAGCCGACGATGGGGACGCCCCAGATCCGGCAGTACCACCGCTCGAGGAGCCCGAGGGATCCGTCATAGAACAACTCGCTTCCGGGCAGGGCAAACATCACCGTCAATCCTTGGCCGTCTTGTAGACCAGATTGGTAATCTGTTCCGACACCAGCCCGATCAGGAAGATGATGATCGACGTTGTGAACATCAGCGCGCTCATGTTGGTGAAGCGGCCGGAAGTCAGGAAGGTGTAGGCGTATTGCCCCAGGCCGAAGGCGAAGAAAGTCAGGCTGATGGGAGCGAACAACTTGAGCGGCGAATAAAGCGTGCCGATGCGGAAGATGATGAGCAGGAAGCGCAGCCCGTCACGGATGGGCTGGATGTGGCTCTTGCCCTCGCGGCGGCGTGCCTTGATCGGCAAGTAGGCGACGGGGTAGCCCGCACGGAATAGAGCCATGGTAATCGTGGTCGGGTAGGAAAAGCCGTTGGGCAGCAGATGCAGGAAGTCGCGGAACTTGTCGGCATGCACGACCCGGTAGCCGGAGGTTAGATCCTCGATGCGATGGCCGACCATCCAGCTGGCGAGGCGGTTGTAGAAGCCGTTGGCCAGGCCGCGCCCGAGCGAGGCCTGTGAGCCGAAGCTGCGCGCGCCGACCACCATCGCGTAGCCTTCGCCAAGCTTGGCGAGCAGCCGCGTTATATCGGCCGGATCGTGCTGGCCGTCACCATCCATGAACACCAGAATCTTGCCCTTGGCATGCCGTGCCCCCGTCTTGATCGCCGCGCCGTTGCCCATGGAGTATGGCAGGCGCACCAAGCGGACGAAGTGCGCCAGGCAGACCTCGCGCGTGTCGTCGGTCGAGCCGTCGTCGACGACGATGAGTTCGGCATCGGGCATTGCGGCCCGGATTTCCGGGATCAGCCGTGCAAGATTCGCGGCTTCGTTCTTGGCCGGAATAACGATCGACAGGCCCACCTCGTCAGCGTCCATGGGAAGGACATCCGTAGGAAGGTTTCGTATGGTTCAATTCCGGCAGGGAGCTTAAAATCGGGCGGCGAACATCGCAGTATGGAGATGACACAGTGACCTCAGTTCTCGAATTCAGTGCCGTCGGCAAGACCTTCCGCAGGCGGCGCTCGGAAGTCCGAGCATTGCACGACGTGACGTTCTCGATCGACGAAGGCGAGGTGTTTGGCTTCGTCGGGCCGAACGGCGCAGGAAAGTCCACGACTATCAAGATCATGCTCGATGTGATCACCGATTACGAGGGCGACGTCAAGATCAACGGAATCCCGGCGCGTGAAGCGATTGCACGCAAGAGCGTCGCCTACGTTCCCGAGGCGCCGGCCCTTTATGAACAGTTTACTCCCTTGGAGGTGCTGCGCACCGGGCTGGACATGTGCGGCGTGCGTCGCGACGATGCCGAGGCATATTGCATGGACTGGCTGGAGCGCTTCTCCGTCGGGCACGCGGCGAAGCGTCGGGTCCGCGAGCTGTCCAAGGGGACCGTTCAGCGCGTGGCCTTGGCTCATGCACTGGCGGTTGCGCCGCGCCTCTTGGTACTGGACGAGCCGCTGTCGGGGCTCGATCCGGTCGGCCGGCGCGATGTGGTCGAGATTCTGCTCGACTTCAAGCGGCAAGGTGGCGCGATCTTCCTGACCTCGCATGTGCTGCATGATGTCGAGCGCATCGCGGACCGATTCGGCCTGATCCACAAGGGAGAACTGCGCGCCGTGCGCGCACCGAGCGATCTGGTCGGCGTGGATGAGCGCGTGCTGGTTCGCAGCCTCGGCACGGCCGCCGTTGCCGAAATGAGCGCGGAACCCGGTGGGCGCTGGGTGGCCGAGATTTCGCGCCCTGCGCTGTGGCCATTGCTGGGTGCGCTCAAGGACGCCGGCCATGTATTGCTCGAAATCAGACCGGCCCTCTCGCTCGAGACCGTATTCCTGCACGTCGTCAAAGGCGAGGAACTCGGCAAGGACGTCGAGTAGCGGGTCTGCGGCGAAGCGGGCACCGCGCTCATTCGTAGCGCAATGCCTCGATGGGTAGAAGGTTGGAGGCCTTGCGCGCCGGGTAGTAGCCGAAGAAGATGCCGACGGCAGCGGCGAAGCCGACGGCCAGGCCGATGGATGGCAGAGACAATTCGGTGCGCCAGCCGGCCAGTTCGCCGACGAGGAAGGAGCCGCCGACGCCGAGCAGGATGCCGATGATGCCGCCGATCAGCGAGAGGGTGACGGCCTCGACCAGGAACTGCGAGAGGATGTCGCGGCCGCGGGCGCCGACGGCCATGCGCAGGCCGATCTCGCGGGTGCGCTCCGTGAC
>JAABQQ010000091.1 GCA_011391405.1 Gammaproteobacteria bacterium | reverse complement strand
CGGGCGCAACGACACCGCGCCGGTGAGCACGCCGCACATCTTGAGCCGGTCCATCGCGGCCAACGAAAGCGACACCTTCGCCAGCTTCGTGGTCCAGTTGAGCGCCCCCTCGCTCAACGAGGTGCGGGTCAACTACGGCACCGATATCGGTACCGCCACCTACGGCGGCAACCAGGACTTCATCTTCCAGCAAGGCACGCTGGTGTTCGCGCCCGGCGAAACCGTCAAGACCGTGCAGGTGCTGCTCAGCGACGGCTCGCTGGCCGAAAGCACCGAAGCCTTCACGCTGGACCTCAATACCGCCGTCAACGCCACGATCACGCAGCGCTTCACCGCCGCGACGATCATCGACAACGACAGCGGCTTTGCGGTCTTCAGCCACGGCATTAGCCACGACACATACAACGTCTCGAGCGTGCTCGATCGCATCGCCGAAGGCGTCGGCGGCGGCATCGACACGGTGCGTTCCAGCGTGTCTTATACGCTGCCCGAAAACGTCGAAAACTTGGTGCTGACCGGCGCTGCCCTGAACGGCATCGGCAACACCAGCAACAACATCATGCGCGGCACCGCCGCCAACAACAGCTTCGACGGACAGGGCGGTGTCGATACCGCGATGTTCAGCGGGCCACTGGCCGCGTACTCGATCGCGGGCAACCTCGCCGCCCGCACGATCGCAGGCGGCGGCGACGGCAGCGACACCCTGTTTTCGTTCGAGCGGACCCAGTTTGCCGATGCCTTGCTGGCTGCCGACAGCGGGCCGGGCGGCAACACCTACCTGGCCTACGCCATGTTCAACGCTGGGTTCGACCGCGCTCCGTCAGTGCAAGAGTTGAGTTTGTGGACCTCGCAACTCGACCGCCTGGGCAACCTGCGCGACCTGGCGCAAACGATGATCAACTACTACGCGCCGGGTGTTCCCGACGACGCCCTCGTGGCCCACCTGTGGGGCACCATCGTTGAGACGCCGATTCCGCTCGATGCCCTGTCGCTGTACACCGGCCTGGTCGCCAACGGCACCTACACGCAGGCCTCGCTGCTCGAACTGGTGACGACGCTCGACCTGAACACGGTCGAACTGGTGGGCATCGTCGGCCAGGTACTGAGCCTCGATCCGGCCTACTTTCCGCCGCCGGGCTGACAGCCCTGCCCTCAGCCGGCCCGCACAAGATCCGCCGCACGCCCAGCGCCGGACAGGCCTACTGGGCTCGGCGGTTCAGACAGCATGCCCGCAGTGGCGCTTGAGCGGAACCATGCCGAAGGGGCGCAGAACCCCGCGCTCGATCTCGATCCAGGCTCAGCGCTCCCTGGTGGGAGGATAGGCTTTTCAAACGCCCTTTTCCTTTCCCACGGCACCCCGAGCACGGCAGAACAGGTGCGGAACACAACGCTCAACGCGCTTGAACCTGTCTTTGGAGGCGGCTGAGATCTGTTGGGCGTGGACACTGCAGCCGAAGGGCGTCTTTCTCTGGCGCCTTCCAAGGGTTGCCCCTTATCCTCGGGCCGCATCCATCGGTCCCAGAAAACCTGGGGCGCAGCCGATCCCGGCAGCTCTGGACGCCGGGCCTCCTGAATTGTGGTGGATCGGGCTCGTCAAGCTGCTCGCAGCGCTTGACCGCGGGCAGTTGAGCGTGGCGGTGCCCGCGCCTGCAACCCCAGGTGCGCGAGCATCTTCTCGATGACGGGCTGCTCCAGGATCGCCGCAAAAGTCTTCAGCGCCTGGAAGCTGCCGGCCGTGGCCGCCGGCAAATGGCCGATAGGGTGAGGTCGCCCGCGCCATGGCACCTGCCGGCGCCATTGCCTCGCCATCCATGCCCGGCCTACAACGGGGCGCCGTTGTAAGTGCCGGACTTGAGTTCGGTGCGGCTGAATTCGGCGCCGGAACCCGATTCGCTCTTCGCGGTGACGCCCTTGCCGAGGATGAACCAGAAGGTGGCGACCACGCCTGCGGTCGTGGTCTTGTAGCGGCAGGTATCGAAGGTCCTGCCGAACGACGTCGTCACCGCTTCCTTGGCCTCAAAGGTCCAGGTCGTCGTGGAACTGCCGGTAGCGGGCGCAGTACCCGGCGGCGACGAAGTGGTCGTGGTCGACGTCGTGGTCTTGGTCACGCTCTGCCCGAGCTGCAACGTGAACTCGATGCCGATGTCCGGCGGATTGAAGACGGTGCGCGAGATCGTCGTCAGGCCGGGGATCGTGATGGTGCCAACGACGATGTCACCGCTTGAGTACTCGTCGTCTGAGCCCAGCGTCTGCAGCAGGCCATCGCTGCGCTTCTCGATATACGTCTTGCTCTTGCCGTCGTATGTACTCAGGTAGCCCGCCACCAGCGACGAGCCGGCGATGTTGTTCGAGACCTGGATGGCGTTTGTGCCGAGAAAGCTCGTCGGCCCATCTACCAGCGAGTCCACCGTATATTCGCCGCTCGATGAGCCCGATGTGGTGTACGCGAGGTTCCAGCGGAATCCGGTCGGCAGCGTCTCCGCCGCGGCATCAACGCACTCGTTATACGGTCCGCTCGCCGGCGGATTGCAAGAGCCCGGATAGACGTTGCACCTGTCGGCCTCGACCATGGCGGCATACGTGGCGGCGTTGCCGAAGCCCTGTAGCAGGTCGTTGGTGAACGGACCCAGGCCGTAGATATCCCCCGTCGGCGTGACGCCCAGATTGTTGCCGTTCGGATAGCTGCGCACGGTGTACTGGACACCGAGGTACTGCAGCGAATAGTTCTGCTGGGTGCCCCTGGGCTGAAAGAGTTCGGGGTACTTGTATTCGGCCCAGTCGAAGAGCGTCTTCGCGTCGGGGGTGGGCGCCGTCGCGGCTGCCAGTGCGCGTTGGGTGCCGCCAGCAGCCAGTCCGCGCTTGAGCGGGCCGGCATTGGCCGCGGCCATCTCGGCGACGAAGCGATGGGCCAGTGGTTCAGGAGTCTCGCCGCCGCCGCAGGCCGCAACGATCGCGGCGATCGCCGTGACGACAAGGGTGTTGATTACAGAGCGGATCATGGTTGCCTCCATGGAAGTCTGCACAGACGCAATGCAGCGTAGCAGATGGACCCCGATGCCGGCCATCCCGTTGATCGACGTTGTCAAGGGTACTTGGACAGTGCGCCCAACGGCGCGATCTTCGGGGGGGTGCCGTCCAGGGGTTACCCCTTGCCATCGGGCCGCATCCATCGGTCCGGCAACCACTGGGACGCAGCCGACCCCAGCGGCCCTGATCCCCGCTTCGCCTGAACGGTCACAGTTGGGCAAAGTCAGGCAGCCTGCAGCGCCGGGCCACGGGCCGGCGCACGAGGCAGTGCCCGCGCCCGCAATGCTCCACGATCGCCACAATGATCTCTAGCTCACCCTGAAGCCGCCGACCGTGTACGTCGGCAAATGTTTAGGTTTGTTCGACACCTGCCCGTGAAACGCCACGGTGCCACGCGTGGCGCAGGCCTGAGGGCAGGTGTTGGACAAACCTCGGGGGAGGAAACCGCGGGCCGTGCCACGGTGCTCCGAAGTCGCTGCAGCTCTATGGGGATAGTGGTGCCGTGGCGCCGTCGGAGGTGAACTGGGCACTCGCTTGAAGCGCCTTCATGCCATCGTCCTGCTCGTCAGTGATGACGCCAGGCCGATGAGCCGAGCCTGATTCTGGCGCTGGGAACGCGCCCGGGCAGCGGCAAGGCGAGGCTGGCCCTGCCCAGGCCCATGAGCGCACGGCCGGCCGG
>JAABQQ010000090.1 GCA_011391405.1 Gammaproteobacteria bacterium | reverse complement strand
CCGATAGCCCGGGACGCCAGTCGTCCGGTCGCCATCGCGTCCGAGACGCTCGCAACGGCCGCCACCAGCATCGAGAACACGAGCGGTCCGACCGTCATGCGCAGTGCGTTGAGCCAGAGCGTGCCGATCGCCTCGATGCCGCTCGCGATCGAATGCGCGAGTTCGTTGCCGGAATGATCGATCCATGCGCCCAGGCTGATGCCGAGTGCCAGCGCACCGAGGACGATCCAGTGCCTTGGTTGAGCCATGGGGGTGCGTCAGTTGGCCGCGAGCCAGTCGAACAGGGTCCGGGCGAAACGCACTTTCTGCTCCTTGCCGGCGACGACGTGCGCCACATCCTCCCACAGGATGCCCTTGGCCCCGCGAATTCCGTGTTCGATCGGCAGCGTGTTGCGCGGTGACGTCACGACGTCCCGGCCCGCATGGATGATCAGCGAGGGGCAGACGATCTCGCGCAACCGGCCTTTCGAGTCGAATGCGACGCACGCGTCGATCAGCCGTGCATGGGCTGCGTAACGGCCGTTGAGTTCCTTCCACCCGCCGGACGGCCCGAGCAGGCGCTCCTTGTGCGCGTTGTAGTACTCGGCGTCGAAGGAGAGCAGGGTGACCGCCTGCTGGAACGGCAGGAAGCCGAGGTCACGATGGATCCAGCGGAACATTTCGAGCTGGTCACGCAGGAAGTCGTCGACCTCGCACCAGGCACCCATGTTGAGCATGCTGCGGGCAAGGTCCGGACGGCGAATCGCGATCTCCTGACAGACGCAGGCGCCCATCCCGACGAGACCCATCAGGTGCACGTTGCGCAAGCCCAGGTGATCGAGCAGGCCGATCGCGTCATTGGCGTGCAGCTCCATGGTCGAGGGCACGCTGAGGTCGTCCCCGGATTCCCGAATGCCGCGGTAGTCGAACAGGATCACCTGGTAGCGGTCGGTGAGACCGCGGGCCAGGTGATGGTGGTTGTCGTGGCAGAACGTGCCCCAGCCACCCATGCACAGCACCGGGTCGCCTGCGCCCAGGACTTCGTAATACATGTCGTGGCCGTTGATGCGGGTGTGGGGCATACGGGTCACTCTGGCGGGGTGCGGCCCGGAATGGCGCCGGCGGGATCATTCCACAGCGCTCTCAGACTGGTAAAGTGTCGCACCAAATTCCGGACAAGCTCCTGGGGGACGTCAGTGACTCACGCTGCCATTACCGGCTGGGGCAAGTGCCTCCCGCCCAATGTCCTGACCAACGCCGACCTGGCGACGTTCCTCGACACCAACGACGAGTGGATCACCTCGCGCACGGGGATCAGCGAACGGCGCATTTCGCATGTGTCACTCGAGGAGATGGCGTACGTCAGCTCCATGCGGGCACTGGCAGCGGCGGGCCTCGATCCGGCCGACGTTGAACTCATCGTCATCGGCACCTGCAGCTTCGACGACCAGGTGCCGAACCAGGCCTCGGGCCTGCAGGTACGGTTGGGCGCGAAACGCGCCGCTGCCTATGACGTGAACACGGCGTGCACCAGCTTCCTGTACGCGCTCAGCACCGCCAATGCGTTGATCCGCACCGGCGTCGTCAAGAATGCAGTGGTGGTCGGCGGCGAACTGATCTCGGCTTTCATGGACTGGCACAACCGCGGTGTCTGCGTGCTGTTCGGTGACGGCTGTGCTGCCGTCGTGCTCGAGGCCACGGACAAGGTCGAAGGGCTGCTCGGCGAAAAACTTGGCTGCGACAGCGATGCGCGCAATACGCTTGTCGTCAAGGGCATGGGTGGCCGCTACGTCAACCAGGGTCGACCCTACGGCGAGACTTCATGGATTTTCGAGGGTCCGGAAATCTTCAAGCGTGCGGTGCTCGGCATGTCCGGTGCCTGCGCGGACGTGCTCGCCGCCCAGGGTTACAAGGTCGACGACGTCGACGTCGTGATTCCGCACCAGGCCAACCTGCGCATCATGGATGCGGTCGCGAAGCGCGTCGGCGCGCCTGCGGATCGCATGTTCGTCAACGTGCACAAGTACGGCAACATGTCCGCCGCAACCGTCGCGGTCGCGCTGGTCGAAGCCATCGAAGAAGGCCGGGTCAAGCCGAACAGCCTGCTGCTGCTGCCGGGGTTTGGCGCGGGCCTGACGTATTGTGCGCACCTCGTGCGCTGGGGTGAGCGTACGACGCCCATTGGCACGACGGAGGTCGACCTGCCGCCGAGCGACCGCACGGCGCTCGAGATCGTGCAGGGCTACCTGACGAAGGCGGGCTGAGTTCACGGGCTACCGGCTCAGCCGGAGCCCGCTGCCAACCATGCCTCCAGCCCGCAAGGCCTTGCTGCAGATTCACCTGTGCGTGGTGATCTGGGGCTTCACCGCCATCCTCGGCAAGCTGATCACGCTGCCCGCGTTCGCGCTGGTGTGGTGGCGGATGTCGCTCGTCGTGCTCGCGCTGGTGTTCGTCCCGGCGTTCTGGCGCGGGGTGCGGCGCATGAGCCTCCGCACCGTGGCCATTTTCTCGGGCATCGGTGTCGTCGTCGCGTTGCATTGGGTGACTTTCTACGGCGCGATCAAGCTCGCGAACGCCTCGGTCGCGGCCACGTGCATGGGCGTGGCGCCAATCATCATGTCCGTCGTCGAGCCGTGGATCACCAACAAGCGTTTCGACCCGCGCGAACTGGTGATTGGTATCGCGGCAGTGCCGGGCGTGATGCTCGTCGTCGGTGGCACCCCGGGCGGCATGCGACTCGGCATTGCCGCCGGCGTACTGTCGGCCTTGCTCGTCGCGATTTTCGGCTCGCTGAACAAGCGTTTCGTCGAGTCCGGCGAGCCGCTGGCCGTGACGGGCCTCGAGCTGGCCGCAGGCACGGTGTTCCTGACGGTGCTGGCCCTGTCGTTCGGCGGGGACAGCACGCGACTGCCGTTGCCCGATGCCCACGATGCAGCGCTGCTGCTCGTGCTCTCGATCGCCTGCACACTGTTCCCGTTTGCACTCTCACTGGTCGCGCTGCGCAACCTCAGCGCCTTCAGCGCGCAGCTGGCGGTCAGCCTGGAACCCGTTTATGCCGTCGTACTCGCGATGCTGCTGCTGTCCGAGCAACGCGAACTCAGTTTGCAGTTTTATGCCGGCCTGGCGGTCATACTCGGCAGTGTGTTGGCGCATGCGGCGCTGAAACGCGCGTGATCGAGAGGGTCGTCACAGCTCAGGATTGCCTTAACGGCTGCATCGCGGTCTTGCCAGCTCCTGGCCGCTGCTTCCACCACCGCCACGTCATCAGCGCCACGTACGCGGCGATGTACAACGCCGGTTCGCGCCAGTCGGCCTTGACCAGCCACAGGAAGTGCAGGGAGCCGAGCAGGGCGGCGACATAGACCAGCTTGTGCAGCGCATGCCACCGCCGCCCCAGGCGTCGCATCCAGCGATCCGTGGACGTGACGGCGAGCGGGATCAGCAACAGCAGGGCTGCGAATCCCACGGTGATGAAGGGTCGCTTGACGATGTCCGCCGCGATGCCGTTCAGGTCGAGGCCGCGGTCGAGCACGAGCCACGTGAGGAAGTGCAGCACCAGGTAGGCGAAGGCCCACAATCCGACCATGCGCCGCAAGCGCATCAGGCGGGGCTGGCGCAGCGTGACGGCGGCCGGACGCACGCAGAGTGTCAGCAGCAGGAGGCGCAGTCCCCAGAGCCCCAGCCCGTGCAGCAGAGCCTCGACCGGGTTCGGACCGAGCGACAGGCTGGACACGCCGAACGCGCGCAGCGCGAGCCACAGCAGCGGCAGCGAGCACAGCAGGAACACGGCGGGCTTGTCAGGCCGGAAGGGCTTGATGGCCGGGCGCGCAGGAGCGGTCATGGCCAGCGGCTC
>JAABQQ010000089.1 GCA_011391405.1 Gammaproteobacteria bacterium | reverse complement strand
ACGGAGAAGTTCTCGTCGCCTGTCGCGGTAATGACCAGCGCACGAACCGAATCGTCGCGGGCGGCCGCAACGATCGCGCGCTCGAATTCGTCCATAAACTCAATCGTCATCCGGTTCGTCGGCGGTGCGTTGATCGAAAGCGTCAGTACGCCGCCGGCGCGCTCAAGCAAGAGAGGTGAAGTCGAGTTCATGGCTTGCCTCATGTGAGAGTCAGCGAGCTTCCGCACTGGATAGTTCAAACCGTGCGATTCCACTCGAAGCCCGCTGGGCGAGCTCGCGTTCCTCGGCGGTGGCGAAGTCACGGTCCCATGCGATGACCTTGGGTGTCATCAGCGCGTGCCAGAGCGGCGGGATCAACGCAACCACCATCGTCGTCAGGTAGCCATTGATCATCATCGGCGCCTCTGGCATAGGCTTGAGGTCCTGATAGGGAACCTCGCCCTGCGCGTGGTGATGCGAATGGCGGGTCAGGTTGAACATCGTCCAGGAGCTGATGCGCCGATTGGTGTTCCAGGAGTGCCGCGGCTGCACGGGCGTCTCAGGATTGCGCACGATTCCGTAGTGTTCCATGTAGTTCACGGCTTCCAGGGTGGCCTTGCCCGCCAAGGCGCACATCGCAAAGAAAAGCGCGGCCTGCCAGCCTCCGGTCGCCCACGCCGCCGTGACCAACAGCAGACTCATCAACTGGCCGCGGATCACGGCGTTGTGCCAGGACAGCAGAGCAAGTCGCTTTTTCTCGAGGCGCTCGCGCTCGATCCTCCAGGCGCTGATGTTGCCCTTGATCGTCGAAGCCACGATGTGGAAATACACGTTGCGACCGCGCGGAGCGGTCGCCGGATCGAGCGTCGTGGATACATAGCGATGATGGCCGTAGACGTGCTCGATGGCGAAACTGGTGTCGAAACTGAACGCGAGCAGCCAACGCCCAATCATCAGCGAGACGGGGTCCCATGTGCGGTGCGTCAACTCGTGCCCAGTGATGGTGCCGATGATGCCGATCATCAGGCCGGTCAGCAGCACCTGCGACACGCGGTCGACAAGAGTCGTCGCTTCGCGCGCGGCAAGTACGTCGTATCCACTCCAATGGGTGATCCACGCGCCGAATCCGAGCGGGTCTCCCGTCGAGACGCTCCACACCGCTGTGAAGGCCACCAATGTCAGCAATGGCAGGGCCAGCCATAGCTGCACCGTCAAAAGTTTCGGGTGATGGAAGATGGGAGTGGACGTGTCGTCCCCACAGACCGCGTCGCCGATGAAGTAGAAGGCGATCACCGCGAGCAGTCCGGCGCTGCTGAAGTGGCCGCCGGCTACGTACGCAGCCACCGTCGCGAGGCCCACCGCGTGGGAGCCGAAGTACTTCAAGTAATGGAACACGCCGGTGGTGGCCTCACTGATCGTGCCTTTGGAGAAGTTCTGCGGCACGGAGATGGCACTCGCGGCTGGCGCCTCGTGCCGCGTCGTGAATCGGTCGCAATGGATGCTCTCGCGCGGCACGCCGCGCGTCTGCAGCAGGCCCTTTGCGGCATCGATCATCGCGGGGGGACCGCAGAGATAGGCGTGTGAGCCCGGCGCCAGCAGTTTGGGGATCATGTCGATGACCAAGCCCCTGGCGCCGGCCCAGGTCGAATCGTCCGCCGCCTCGGACAGCACGGGAACGAACTGGAATGTGCCGCGCCACTGGCGCGCTATGGCGGCGATTTCATCCATCGCGTAGAGGTCACGCTGGGTGCGGGCGCCGAACAGCAGTGTCGTCGGTCGCGACTCACCCGCGTTCGCGGCTTCACGCAGCATGGCCAAAATCGGCGCGAGGCCGCTGCCACCGGCCACGAACAGCAGGGGCGCGGTGCCCGGCCTCAGCCAGAAATTGCCCTGTGGACCTTCAATCGTCACGGTCCGGCCCGTCGCGTCCTCGTCATTGACCAACGACGAGAACTTTCCACCCGGAACCTTGCGTACGAAAAACGCCACTTGCCCGTCTGCCGCCGCCGGGGTCGCGAAAGAGTAGCTGCGTGCAGCCCCGTCGACGCCCTCGAGACTGACGTTGGCGAATTGGCCCGCCCTGTACGGCAGTGGCTCGTCCAGCTGCACGTCTATGCGAGTGATGTCGCGTGTGAGCTGTTCCCGTCCGACAACCCTGCCGGTCACGCGGAGCGTTGACGGTCGCTCGGCGAGTTCAACAGCGATATGCACGTCCGTCTGCGGAACGCTTTGGCACGCCAGGATATAGCCCGCATCGATTTCCTCGCGCGAAAGCAGATACCCGGATTCCGTGAGTTCCTTGACCTTGCCCTCGTGCAGCCGGCACTTGCACGTGCCGCAGCCGCCCACGCGACAGCTGTTCGGAAAATCGATGCCTTGGCGCAACGCAGCCTGTAGCAGTGTTTCGCGCGGATCGACGGCGATGGACTGGCCGTTTATGAAAGCGGTGGACTGCTGCTTGCGGGACGAAAGGATGGCCATGGGCGCTCCGTGGTTCAGGCTCTGAGGACAGCGCAACTGTATTTTCATTGCCAGCGACATGAGGGGTCATTTATAGACATCGATGGGTCATTTATGGACAATGCGTGATGGCAGAGCCCAGCAGAACCAGCCGCGAACGTACGATGCCGGCCTATTACCTTCGGCACCTCGCGGACGAGATTCGCGGCATGGGCGTCGACGTCGCGCGATGGCTGGAGCTGAGCCGACTTACCGAGAAGCAACTTTCCGACCCGGCCCTTGCCATTCCACATGCCACGTTCCACAAGCTGTTTCTGGACGCGGCGGCAATGGCTCGCGAGCCGGCGCTGGGGCTTTTCGTCGGCGAACGCCTTGCCGGTAGCACGCATGGCATCGTCGGTTACGCCACGCTGAACAGCGGCACCCTCCGCGAGGCCGTTGAGCTGCTCGAGCGATACATGCCACTGCGCATGCCGCTGCTTGCCGTTTCGCACCAAGTTCGTCGCCGCGAAGTGCGCGTCCGCGTGTCCGAGGTCTGCCCGTTGGGGGAACTCCAGCGGATGCTGCTCGAGACGGCAGTTCTCTCCATCAAGAACCTGCTCGACTCGAGTTCGATGGGTGTTTGCCGGGTTCAGCGCGTGACGTTTCCGTTCGCGCCACCGAAATACGCGAACATCGCGCGGCAGATCTTCAACTGCGACGTCCGCTACGGGGATTCGTGGGCCGGATTCGTTCTGCCCGCGAGCGTGATTGATATTCCGCTGCGTTTGGCAGACCCCGCAGCATTTCAGGAGGCGGCACGGATCTGCCAGCAGGAACTGGACAAGCTGACTGCAAACGATACGACCGCTGCCCGGGTGCGGCGATTGCTGCTCGAGAAGCAGACTGGATTTCCGTCACTTCAGGTCACCGCGCGGCACTTCCACGTCACGCCACGCACGCTGCATCGGCGGTTGCTGGAGGAGGGGACGTCCTTCCGCGACCTGCTCGAGGAAGTGCGACAGACTCTCGCAGTCGAACACTTGCGAGCCGGCCGCTTCACCATCGAGGAGATTGCCTACACCCTCGGCTACTCCGACACGGCAAATTTCCGGCGCGCATTCAAGCGCTGGGAGTCGGTTTCTCCCGCGGACTACCGTGCCCGTCAGCGGAGCTTGCCGGCTGCAAGCTGATTCCTGCCTGCAGGTCGCGAAGGCTACTTGCGGACGCTGCCGCCTACGACTGCCCCGGCCGGTTTTTCTCGTCCGGGAATGTCCGCAATCCTGCGATCCCTCGCAACGGTCAGAATCCTGTTCCCCAAAGCAGAAGTTGCCTCGCAATCAAGAGGGCCCTTCGACCCCGAGCTAAACCGGCCGCCGCATCAGGGGTTCAGTGCGCTCAGAGAATCAGCGACC